>CAMOKN010000255.1 GCA_946617595.1 uncultured Clostridia bacterium | reverse complement strand
GCACGGAAGCGGTGAGAAGTTTTCCAAAAGCGCGCACGATGCGCGCCACAAAGAAAACTTCGATTCACAAAAAGGGGTGTCCCCAGTCTTGAGCGCCGTGCGCGATCTTCTCGAGCGCCAGCGGCAAAATAAAAGAGGCAGGCAAATGCCCGCCTCTTTTGTTTTTCTGTTACTGATTGATCTTGAATCTTGCGACCTGATCCTTGAGCATCTTGGACTGTCCGGAGAGTTCTTCGCAGGAAGCTGCGGTCTCTTCGGCTGTTGCGGAGTTCATCTGGATAACCTGAGAGATCTGCTCTACGCCGGAAGTGATCTGCTTGATCGACTCGTTCTGCTCTGCGCTTGCAGCGGCGATCTGAGTGATAAGTTCCGCTGTTTCGGAGGACATTGTCTTTACTTCCTTCATGGATTCCGCAGTCGAGAGAGCGATCTTCGAGCCCTTTCCGACAGCCTCGATAGAAGCTGTGATAAGAGATGTTGTGGAGCTTGCCGCTTCGGCGGACTTGCTTGCAAGGTTGCGGACTTCATCTGCAACAACAGCGAATCCCTTTCCTGCGTCACCTGCGCGGGCTGCCTCAACAGCCGCATTCAGCGCGAGTATATTGGTCTGGAATGCGATATCTTCGATAGTCTTGATGATCTTTTCGATCTCCTGCGATGTGGAGCTTATCTCGTTCATCGCCTGTACCATGTTCTGGATCTCCTGATCCTGCTCGTTTACTCTGTCCTGAGTCTGCTTGGAGAGATTGCCTGCCTGTGCGGCATTCTGAGCGGTATTCGCGATCTGTGTGGAGACTTCCGCGATAGTAGCGGAAATTTCCTCGATAGCGGAAGCCTGCTTGGTTGTACCGTCTGCGAGAGACTGGGAGCCCTCTGCCATCTGGTTGGAACCTGTGAGAACTTCGTCAGAAGAGGTGTTCATATTGCTGAGAGTTGTGCCCAGATCGTCCTCGATCTTAAGTATATTTCTTTCGATCTCCTCAAATACGCCGGGGTATCTTACATTGGGAGTTTCGGTAAAGTCGCCGCTTGCCATAGCCGCAAGGATCCTTGACGAATCTCCGACAACATCGTTCATGCCGTGCTTTGCGCTCCGGAGTATCTCGACGAAAGCGCCGACTTCATCATCAGCAAACTTGAATGTGACATTTGTAGTATCGAGCTGACCTGCGAGCATTTCCTTTGCATATTCTTCCGCGTGGGAAAGGGGCTTTGAAACTCTCTTGCTGCAGAAGATGAAGATGATAACACCGAGGAGTATCGCGCCGACAACGCCTATTGCGATCGCCACTGCCGTAACTATACCGAACTCGGCATCTGCTGCGCGGGCATCTGCTCCTGCCCAGTATGCGCCGACGATCTTTCCGTCGTAGTCGGTCATTGTCTGGTATGATACATAGTAATGTCTGTCAACAACGTCATGCTGACCTTCGTACTTGCCGTTCTTCTGAAGAACAGCTTCCGCAACATCTTCGTTGAGGTCTGTGCCTGTTGCACGCTCGCCGTTGTCGCGCTTGAGTGTGGTTGCATATCTGATGTTCCAGTTCCATACAGTAGCGTCGCAGTTCGATGTCTTCATGACCTCATCGAGCCAGTCGGTAGCTTCCATTGTGAAGCCGAGGCAGAGCATGAATTCCTGACCGTCCTGATCCTTGACATACGACGCGTACATAGCAACGAGCTCTTCGTCGCATCTTGCTATACCCTTTATGGTCTTGCCGTTTGATACGGGAGCGTAATCGAAGGACTTGAGCGGGTAGTTGTCGCTCTTGTATGTAATCGCACCGCTCTTATCACCGACGATCATATAGAAATCTTCGCCGGGAAGCTGTTTCTGCATATACGCTTTCAGAACTTCTCCGTTTGCGGCGACTGCTGCATCACGGAAATCTCCGTCTTCCTTGAACATCGAATACGCATCTTCGAGATCGTTCAGCTCACTTGCTACCTTGTCCTCGAGGACCTGCATACCTACGACAGCTCTTTCAAGCATGATACCGTCGTTGTAGCTGCGCATCGTAAGAAGCGTCGTTGACAGAAGCAATGCTACCATTACAACTATACCGACGCCTGTTATGAACAGTATATTTGTTCCGAGTCTTTTAGTCCATTTCATATTTCTTTTCCTCCTGAACGAAAGCTTTAATGTACTAATCAGTATTATATACCATTTTTCTGATTTTTTCAATAGAAATCGCTTGATTGTCTAATTTTCCGCGAAATCAACAAATAGAAAATACATTATTTGTGCAAATTATACTTTTGATTCAAAAATGAATTTTTTCATTTTCCGCCCGATCAGAATTGGATATTTAGGAGCAAAATTAAAATCGGATATAACGATAGGAGGGCATTCAGACTGTCAATGAAGCTCCCGTAAAATCGGAACTTTGACAGATGATCAGAATGTCATATCATATCGAATAGTATGAAAGAGCTGTTGACATTTTGAGTAAAAAGTGATAAAATAATTAAAAATCATTTGTGTGGATATTATAAAGAAAGGACAATGAACAGATGATAACATTTTTTGTTGGGCTTGCGATACTCATTGTCGGTGCTGTTATATACGGCAGGGTATGCGAGAAAGTAATGAAGCCTTCTGACCGTAAAACCCCTGCTGTTGAGAAGTATGACGGGGTAGATTATGTCCCCATGAAGAAATGGAAGAACAGCCTTATCGAGCTGCTGAATATCGCGGGTACAGGACCTATTCTCGGACCTATACAGGGCATACTTTTCGGACCGATAGCATTCATCACGATACCGATCGGGTGTGTTCTCGGGGGAGCGTTCCACGACTATATGGTCGGAATGCTCTCGGTGCGCAATGACGGTGAGCAGATGCCTTCACTCGTTAAGCGTTTCCTCGGAAAGTATATTTATGTGATATACAACATCTTTGTGTGTCTGCTTCTGCTGCTGTTAGGAGTTGTGTTCATCTACACTCCCGGAGACCTGTTCGTGACGCAGTTACTCGGCGGCGAGAGCAATCTCGGAAACCCGATAGTCTGGGTGGTTTACGGCGCAATATTCGTTTATTACATAATAGCCACACTGCTCCCGATAGACAAGATAATCGGAAAGATATATCCCGTTTTCGGCGCGATCCTTCTGCTTTCGGCAGTCGGCGTTTTTGCGGGTCTGTTCATAAAAGGCTATCCGTTGGACGAGATATGGGAAAAAGGCTTCTCATTCGTGAATGCCTATGGAGACAACTTTATCCCGATATTCTTTGTGACCGTGGCTTGCGGCATCGTGTCGGGCTTCCACTCCACACAGGCTACCCTTATCTCCAGGACAATGGCTGATGAGCGCGAGGGACGCATGACCTTCTACAATATGATGGTACTTGAAGGATTTATCGCAATGGTCTGGGCAGCGGCAGCTATGGGAGCAGTCAACATCGGGCTTGCTACCAGCGATATGCTGCACGATCAGGCAACTACGGTAGTCGGCGTCGTGGCAAAGGATATGCTCGGCAGTATCGGCGGTATTATTGCGATTATCGGCGTTATAGTGCTTCCGATAACCTCCGGCGACACAGCTTTGCGTTCGCTCAGAATAATTATATCCGACGCTCTGCATATAGATCACACAAAAAAGCGCAATAGTATGATCGTCGCGCTGGTTATATTCTTGGTGGTTGCCGCTATACTCGTCTGGGCGAAAGCGGACACGAGCGGATTCAATGTGCTGTGGAGATATTTCTCATGGGCTAATGAGAGCACTGCGGTATTTGCGTTTGCGACGATAAGCATATACATGATGCAGCATAAAATGCCGTATCTTATGGCACTTATACCCGGAATGTTCTATATGTATATCGTGACAAGCTACATTCTGAACGCAAAAATAGGCTTCAATCTTCCGTGGACTGCGGCTTACATTGTTTCTGCAGTCCTGACTCTCGGCTTTGCTGCGGCAGTTGTGATCTACGGGAAGAAGAAAACGAAAACGATAAGCGTTTCCGGACAGTAAAACCGGTCTTATACTATATTTCTATCGAAATATAGACAAATGCACAATGCACAATTCACAATGCACAATTATGGAGCGCGCTCTGCGCGCATATCTGAATCGTGACGAAAATAAATGATTTTGTCTGAGAATAGATACTGATTCAGTATTAAAGTGAAAAAAGAGCCTGTTTACTATGGTATGATATAATCCCCTTAGAGTAGACACATAAAAAACAAAAGTGTGAAACTCTAAGGGGGTTATTTTATGTCAAGACGTTGTAAAATTACGGATGAAGAACGGATAGCGGCGGTACAAGAATACCTAAATGGAGAAGGCAGTTATCGTTCAATTGCAAAGAAGTATGGGATAGCTTATGAACGATTCCGTCAACTTGTTATTCGAGCGCAGACAGAAGGAATAGAATCAATAAAAATCAGTCATACAAACAAGAAATATACGGCTGAAATAAAAATAGCGGCAGTGAAGGAGTATCTTGAAGGAAAAGGCAGCCAGGTAGAAATCTGTAAAAAATATAAAATCACAAATGACTGTATTCTCATTCAGTGGATAAAGTGTTATAATAGTGGTAAGGACTTTAAGGAGCGCGCACGCTCAGAAAGAGGAATTACCATGAACAAAGGCAGAAAAACCACGCAG
>CAMOKN010000254.1 GCA_946617595.1 uncultured Clostridia bacterium | reverse complement strand
TTTTTCGGAGGTGACGCAATTTTTATTATCAGGAGGAAGTTTTTATGAAAAAACTTACATCAGCATCGGCGCTTATCTTTGCGCTGACACTCGCACTCTCGGCTTGCTCGGGCAACAACGCCCCCGCATCTACCACTGCCGCACCTGCATTGACTACAACAGCGGCTGAATCACAACAGTCTTCCGCTGCCGAAACTACCACGCAGAAGGAAACAACAGCTGCTACGGTAGGAAATGACTCGGAATACGGTACAGTCGTCATCGAAAACGGCGACAGAACGGTGACATTCACATCTATGCCGCAAAAGGTTCTCTGCGCAAATCTGTACGCTGCGGAAAATATGGTTATGCTCGGACTTGAAGATCACATTGTCGGCAAGAACGTACATACCAATCCCGCAGAAGTACCGCTGCCGGAGCTTGCAGACAAGTTTGAGAACATTCCCGAGATCGAAAGATCGCTCGAAAACGCCGTAGCTCTCGGTACAGATCTTGTTATAGGTCAGATAAGCACATTCAAGGACACAGCATGGGGATCGTTTGAGCAGCTTGAATCCAACGGCATCAACTGCCTTACTATCACGGGCACTATCGTTCCTGATGAGACTGTCGAGCATATTTACATCGACATCGAAAATCTCGGAAAGATATTCAAGGTCGAGGACAAGGCTGCTGAAGTCATAGCGCAGATCAAGTCGGATATCGCCGATACAAACGCAAAGGTAGCGGATATTGCCGAGTCTGACAAGCTCTCCGTATTCGTCCTCGATTCGTTCAACGGAAACGAGATCTACACAACATCCAGCGGACTTCAGAGCAATCTGATCGAGCTTGCGGGCGGTATCAACTGCACTAAGGGAATGGCAGATTCGCGCTGGTTCAACACAAGCGTTGAGACACTTGTTGATACCAATCCGGATGTTATAATCATCAACGACTACGGCAAGCAGACTGTAGAAGAAAAACGTTCGTTTGCGTTTGACAATCCTGCTCTTGCAGATGTTCCGGCAGTAAAGAATAACAGAGTTCTCGTTATCCCTCTTGTGGAAGTAATGCAGGACGTAAGAGCTGCGACAGCTTGCCGCAAGATAGCTGAATACCTTTATCCGGATCGTTTCTGATAAGCAATGGCAAAAAAGATACATTTAACATTACTGTTCATCATACTCGCGGCAGCTGTAGTTATCTCGGTCGTGTTCACGATAAGCATAGGATCGACCGAGATACCTGTATCCGATGTTTACGGTATAATCAAGGATCATATCTTCGACGGTGACGCTGGACTTAATTCCGGAGTCTGGCAGAAGCCGCAGTTTCAGATAATCTGGAATATCCGTATGCCGCGTGTTCTTTTTGGAGCTCTGTGCGGCGCAGGTCTCTCGATATGCGGAGCGGCTATGCAGGCCCTCGTTCTGAACCCGATAGCCGACCCGTATGTTCTCGGCGTTTCGTCGGGCGCGTCCGCGGGCGCAGCATGGGCTCTGCTTATGCCCTTGCCGTTCTTCGAGGGTCAGTATCAGACCACAATAGCCGCATTTGTCGGTGCGCTTTTCTCCGCGTTCGTTGTGTATTTCATGGCAAAACGGGCGGGCGGCGGAAAGCTCCAGCCGGTAACTTTGCTGCTGTCGGGTACTGCCGTGAATGCAGTAATGAGTGCGATAACGAGTTATCTGATATTCCGCGCAAAAAGCCCCGAAAGCATAGCCGCAGTATATAACTGGCAGATGGGAAGTCTTGCGGCGGCGCAGTGGAAAACGCTGCTGCTGCCCACCGTGGGAGTAACGCTCGGTATTGTGATCTTTACAGCTATGGGAAATCGCTTCAATATGATAATGATGGGCGATGACGACGCGGCGGCAATGGGACTTCATGTTCGTCCTTTCAGAGCGGTCATGTTCGGATTCTGTTCAATAGTCGTGGCTTCACTGGTCTCGGTAACGGGTATAATCGGGTTTGTGGGACTTGTCATTCCTCACATTGTGCGCCTTATTGCGAGGACGAGCAACAACAGGGTCATAATGCCCCTCTCGGCACTTCTCGGCAGCATTTATCTGATGTGGGCGGACGCTCTTGCACGAAGCGCTTTCGGCGCGGCGGAACTCCCGCTCGGAATAATCACTGCATTTGTCGGAGCGCCGTTCTTTATGTTCCTTATGATAAAAAACGGATACGGAGGGAGCCGCAAATGACGATAACATTTGAAAATATCCATGTTCGTCTCGGCGGCAAGGAGATACTCAAGGGTGTGAACCTTTCCACGATAAACGGAAAGATCACCGGTATAATCGGACCGAACGGCTGCGGAAAATCAACGCTCATAAAAACGATATTCGGTATCTGCAAGCGAACGCAGGGCGAAATATACACCGACGGGACGAATATCCGTGAGTATTCGCCAAGACAGCTTGCGTCCATGATCGGATATGTCGGTCAGGACAGCGCGGCGACCTTTGACTTTTCTGTTGAGGACATAATAGCTATGGGACTGTACGCGCGTCACGACAGAAAGGTCTCGCAGAAGGAAGCGGTACAAGCGGCGATGCGGGAGCTTGATATAACAGAGCTTGCGGGAAGGAGCATATTGTCTCTCTCGGGCGGTGAGCGCAAAATGGTATATATTGCTCGTGCAGTCGTACAGGGAGCAGAAACGCTGATACTTGACGAGCCGACAAATCACCTCGACATAAAACATCAGCTGTTCCTGCTCGATCATCTGAAAAACAGCGGCCGTACAGTCCTTATAGTACTGCACGACCTTCGGCTCGCGTCACATTACTGTGACCACATTTATCTTATGAACAACGGAGAAAATCATGCGGACGGTGAACCTTCCGAGGCTCTTTCCGAGGAGAATGTCAGAAATATCTTCGGAATAAGCGGGTATGCGTTCACGGGCGCGAACGGTTCGCGTGACTTCTCAATGTTCGGAGATAGTATGGGACAAAATTAAAACTGATACTTGCAAAAGAAATCTAAGAAAAAATGAATTAAAAGGAGGATAATAACTATGAAAACAGCAGTAATTTACTGGAGCGGCACAGGCAATACCGAAGCTATGGCGAAGGCTGTCGCGGAAGGCGCAGGAACAGAGGCGATAAGCGTTTCCG
>CAMOKN010000253.1 GCA_946617595.1 uncultured Clostridia bacterium | reverse complement strand
CCGCGGAGCGGTACTGGGTCCAGCGTCACGCTGGCGCCGGTCCAGGGCGGCGTAAGCCCTGGTCAGGTCATAGGGCGAAGCCCTATCATAATACGGTTCAAAGGGGTGTGGGGCGGAGCCCCACAAATAGCAAAGTGTCGCACGTCCGCCGCAAATTCTGATTTATTTCAGCAAAAAATAAACCCAATTATGTGACAAAGCCTTTTGTTATAATGCAGCAAGGAGGGGATCCGACATGAAATATATAATGTCAATAGATCAGGGAACTACATCGTCAAGAGCCGTAATATTCGACCGTAACGCCGAGATCGTCTCGGTCGCACAGCGTGAGTTTCCGCAGTACTACCCCGCTAACGGATATGTCGAGCATGACCCGGAGGAGATATATTCCTCACAGCTTCAGGTCTGCATAGACGCTATGAAGAACGCGAATATCATTGCCGCGGACATAGCCGGTATCGGTATCACCAATCAGCGTGAAACTACCATTGTGTGGAATAAGAATACCGGAAAGCCCGTGTATAACGCTATCGTCTGGCAGTGCAGACGTACCGCCGATATGTGCCGTGAGCTTGAGGAAAAGGGTCTTACAGACTTCTTCCGCGAACGCACAGGACTTATCATAAATCCTTATTTCAGCGCAAGCAAGATAAAATGGATCCTCGACAATGTTGAAGGAGCAAGAGAACAGGCTGAAAAAGGAGAACTGCTGTTCGGTACGGTCGATTGCTGGCTCATGTGGAAGCTTTCGGACGGAAAAGCTCATGTTACCGACTACTCAAACGCATCGAGAACAATGCTGTTCAATATCCACACCCTTGAATGGGACAAGGATATCCTTGATATGTTCGGGATACCGATCTCAATGATGCCGGAAGTGAAGCCTTCTTCGGGTGAACTCTGCCGCACTTCAGCGGAGATACTCGGAGGAAGTATCCCGATCTGCGGCTGTGCAGGAGATCAGCAGTCCGCACTGTTCGGGCAGAAATGCTTTGACGAAGGCGATGTGAAAAATACTTACGGGACAGGCGCATTCATGCTTATGAACACAGGCAGCACCCCCGCAGTCTCAAAAAGCGGACTGCTCACAACGATCGCATGGGTGATCGGAGGAAAGCCTGTCTATGCGCTTGAAGGATCTGTATTTATTGCAGGCGCGGTAATAAAGTGGCTGCGCGATGAGCTTGAGATCATAAAAGACGCGCAGGAGACAGAAAAGATCGCACTGAGTATTCCCGATAACGGCGGAGTTTATCTCGTTCCGGCATTTGTCGGACTCGGCGCTCCGTACTGGGACGATGACGCAAGGGGAATAATCACCGGTCTTACACGTGGTTCGGGAAGAAAGCATATCGTCCGCGCAGCTCTTGAAGCGATCGCATATCAGACCTGTGATGTTCTCGATGCAATGGAAAAAGAGACAGGCAGACTGAGTACGATCAAAGCCGACGGCGGTGCAAGCGCCAACAACTTTCTGCTGCAATTTCAGGCGGATATCTCGTCAAGGACTGTGATACGTCCGCACAGTGTTGAAAGTACAGCGCTCGGAGCGTGTTTCCTTGCAGGACTTGGCTGCGGAATGTTCGGAAGCACCGAGGAGATACACGCTATCCGCAGCAGCTTCGATACATTCACCCCCTCATTAAGCGGCAGCGAACGTCTCAGACTGCTTTCTGAGTGGCACAATGCTGTTGAAAAGACACTCACAGCAAGATAAGGGAACCTCTAAAAAACCGGCACCCGATGACTGAGCAGTCCGGGTGCCGTTTTTTATTTTCGGGGGAATAATCCCCCAGATCAGTTCTTTGAGCTTCCCAGGATCTTGAGGATAAGATCAAGGACCTTGAAATAGAGCCAGATAACGCTGAATGCAAGACCGAAAGAAGCATACCATTCATAATTCTTCGGAAGTCCGCCTTCTACCGATTCTCTGATCGTCTCAAAATCAACGAGAAGGAACAGTGTTCCGACAACTACCATTATAGCGCTCAGCGCGATAGAAAGTCCGGCATTTGCACGAAGCTGTGCGATAATAGTGCTGAGACCGGGAATGAACGAACCAACGAATACCAGAAGGCTTCCGAGGCAGACAGTTATCATTGCTGTGAGAATGAAAGTCTTGAACTTCTGCGATACCTTTATTATTCCCATTCCGTAGAGGAATCCCATAGTAAATACGATTATAAGTGTGATTACGAGAGCGAGAAGGATCGGTCCGAGGAGCTGATTTCCGAATGTAGCTGCTGCCCATGCAAGGATATATCCGATCGCCGCACAGAACAGAGTACCTGTTACAGGTATAGTTCTGACGATGAATGTTGCGAGAAGCGGAGCGACGATAGAAACGATTCCGGCAATAACTACACCAACCATCTCACCTTTAGTAATGTAAACAATATTTTCGGAATCTTTTCCTATCGTAAATGCGAAAGCTATATTTTCAGCCGTTGCCTGAAAAGAAGCTTTAACGATAAGTGAAAGGGCTATACCTGCGCCGATCATCAGTACAAAGAATACCAGCTTTGCGAAAATACCCTTATACGAGCAAGTGGTTGTCGTATCGGATACAACATTCTTTTTCAGTCTCCTGAGAATAGGATTCTCACTGAGAAAATAAGAACTTTTCTTTTCATTTGACTGCATAGAGATTACTCCTTTTTAAAATTTTAATGATATCATTATATCACCGAAAAACATAAAATTCAATACATTTGCTAAAAATCATCATTATGCACAAACAAGCTTAATGATTATTAACCGCGTTGATTATTTTTTCGGTCATTGCCGAGCAGCCGAGCGGCGTTCCGGAAGAGCTTCCGAGGATATCGGCAGTTCTCCAGCCCTCATTCAGCACCGTATCGACCGCTTTTTCGATACAGTCTGCTTCCGCGGCCAGTCCGAAAGAATACCTGAGCATCATTGCCGCTGAAAGTATGGTGGCTATAGGGTTAGCTCTGTCTGTTCCGGCAATATCGGGGGCAGAACCGTGTATCGGCTCATACATTCCGAGCGTTGAATCTCCGAGAGACGCAGAAGCCAGCATTCCGATCGAGCCGGTGATCTGAGATGCCTCATCCGACAGGATATCACCGAACATATTTGATGTAACGATAACATCGAACTGTTTCGGGTCACGTACAAGCTGCATTGCGGCATTATCCACAAGCATATCCGAGCATGACACTCCGGGGTATTTTTCCGAAAGAGCGTGGATCGTCTTTCTCCACAGACGTGAAGTCTCAAGTACATTTGCTTTGTCGATGCTCGTTACCTTATTTCTGCGTTTCATTGCGATATCGAATGCGACCTTTCCGATACGACTGATCTCCTTCACGCTGTAGCTTTCGGTATCGAATGCCTCTTCCCCGAATTTTCCCTCACGATAACCGCGCTAACCGAAATAGATCCCTCCGGTCAGCTCGCGGACTATCATTATGTCGAATCCGGCGCTGATGATATCCTCACGCAGCGGAGAAGCTCCTTTCAGCGCCGGAAACATCTTCGCCGGACGCAGATTCGCATAAAGTCCGAGTGCATACCTTATCCCGAGCAGTGCCTTCTCCGGTCGTTTGTCACCGGGCATATCGTCCCATTTCGGACCGCCGACCGCTCCGAGCAGTACGCTGTCGCTTTGAAGGCAGCCTTTTACCGTCTCCTCCGGCAGTGGCTCGCCTGTATCGTCTATCGCTGCCCCTCCGATAATGTACGGTGTGAATACGAACCTGTGTCCGTATCGCTCTCCGATCTTTTCAAGGACTTCAACGGCGCTGTCAACTATTTCCGGTCCGATGCCGTCTCCTTTGAGCAATGCTATCCTGTACTCCATATTCTCCTCCGTTCGGGTCAGTATCTTTTCAGCGGGTACGCACCATTTTCAGAAGCGGTACCCACTCGTCTTCGATCATTTTCTCTCCGCTCAGCACAAAACCATTCCTCTGATAGAATGCTATGCCTCGCCTGTTATATTCAAGCACCCACAGATTGTCAGCGCCGTGTTCATCAACAGCAAATTTCAGCAGTCCTGCCCCGATGCCCTGACTCTGGAACTGCGGCTCGATAAACAGCTTTTGTACCTCAGTCCCGTTTATGCGTATAATACCCTTAATTATCCCGTCATCATATACAAAGGTATTTTTCAGATATTCAGAACCTTCTGAATATCCGGCTGCCATATCCATGACATTCAGCTCACCGAAATAATATTTATCATTCCTGAAAAAAGGATAGAAATTCATCCGGTAATTCACCACTATTATCTCGGCTATGCGTGAAGCGTCTTCCGGCAATGCTGCCCTTATATTATTATTCATATCTTTCAGTTATCATTCAGGCTGTAGTTCATAAGTCCGCCTGATGTGATTATCTTCTGTATAAAATCGGGGAAAGGCTGTGCCGCAAACTCCCTGCCGGTGGTTATATCGCGTATGATGCCGCTGTCCATATCCGCTTCTACTATATCTCCCTCGGATATCGCATCGGCAGCTTCGGGACATTCAACTATCGCAAGACCTATGTTTATGGCATTGCGGTAGAAGATCCTCGCAAAGCTCTTTGCGATAACGAGTGAAATCCCGCTCGCCTTTATCGCAATAGGTGCGTGTTCTCTCGATGAGCCGCAGCCGAAGTTCTGACCGGCGGTTATGATATCACCCGGTTTTACGCGGCTCACAAATGTACTGTCCAGATCCTCCATGCAGTGCGATGCAAGCTCTGCATGATCTCCGGTATTAAGATATCTTGCCGGTATTATTACGTCTGTATCAACATTGTCACCGTACTTTATCACGTTTCCCTTGTATATCATAAAACAGCCTCCTTGTCAAGCTCCCAGGGACTTGTGATCCTTCCTGTTACCGCACTTGCCGCAGCGACTGCCGGGCTTGCAAGATACACCTCCGACTTCGGGTGTCCCATTCTTCCGACAAAATTGCGGTTCGTGGTAGCTACGGCACGTTCACCCTCAGCGAGTATCCCCATATATCCTCCGAGACAAGGTCCGCAGGTGGGAGTGGATACCACAGCTCCGCTCTCTATGAAGACCCTCAGCAGCCCCTGTTCCATTGCCGCTAAATATATATTCTGAGTTGCAGGGATAATTATGACACGTACATTCTTTGCGCAGGTTCGTCCTCTCATTATTTCAGCGGCAGCCCTCAGATCTTCGAGCCGTCCGTTCGTGCATGAACCGATCACGACCTGATCTATCTTTATCTCGCCGAACTCACCGAATGTCCTTGCGTTTTCCGGAAGGTGCGGAAATGCAACGGTTGGCTCTATCTGCGAAAGGTCGATATATATGGTATCATCATACTGCGCGTCATCGTCCGCACGGCAGATCACCGGCCCGGCTGCTCCATGAATTTTCAGATATTCAAGAGTTATATCATCGACTTCAAAAATACCGTTCTTCGCACCGGCTTCGATCGCCATATTCGATATGCACAGCCTGTCTGCCATTGTAAGATGCTTTAACCCGTCTCCGGTGAACTCCATAGATCTGTACAGAGCGCCGTCAACTCCGATCTTTCCGATGATATGCAGGATAATATCCTTGCCCGAAACATATCTGCGCGGCTTTCCGGTCAGGACGAATCTTATTGCGGACGGGACCTTGAACCATGCTTTTCCCGCCGCCATTCCGAATGCCATATCCGTCGAGCCCACGCCGGTGGAAAATGCACCGAGAGCGCCGTATGTGCAGGTATGCGAATCAGCTCCGATAACACAGCTTCCTGCCGTTACAAGACCCTTTTCCGGTATCAGCGCGTGCTCGATACCCATTTTTCCGACATCATAGAAATGAGTTATGTCCATTTCAGCACAGAAATCCCGGCAGGTCTTGCACTGCTCAGCGGACTTTATATCCTTGTTCGGAACAAAGTGATCCATTATCATCGTAACTTTGTTCTTGTCGAAGACACTGTTTCTGCCGAGTTTTGCAAATTCTTTTATTGCGACCGGAGAGGTGATGTCGTTTCCGAGAACAAGATCAAGATCCGCAAGTATCAGCTGACCGGCTTCAACGTTTTTCTCACCCGAATGAGCGGCAAGTATCTTCTGTGTCATCGTCATTCCCATAGCTTAGTCCTCCATTCCGAGATCCGACGCATTCTTCCTTGCTTTGAGCATATTGTTCATAGCGCTTACAAACGCTTTTATAGATGATGTAACGATATCCGTATGGACTCCGGTCCCCCAGAAGCTTTTTCCGCCGCTTATTATCTCGACATAGGACACAGCCTGTGATGAAGAGCCCTTTTCAAGAGCGTGCTCGGTATATCCGTTGATAGAAAAATCAAGCTTTGTGAATGATTTAACTGCATTGCTGACTGCATCGAGACGGCCGTTTCCGCTGTTCACGGCAGTTCCGCGCGCACCGTTGTACTCGATGTCAACGGTGGCTTCTATGCCGTTTTTCTGCACGAAATGCACCTCGGGGATATCAAGCGGGGCTGTGATATTGATATAGTTCTCCTCGAAAATTTTAAGCACTTCTTCGGGCATTAGCTCCTTGTGCATATGATCGGATACGCTCTTGACAAGATATCCGACACTCTCGCGCATTTTTTTCGGCAGATCATAGCCGAAGCGAGTTTCAAGAATATAGCCGATGCCGCCTTTTCCGGACTGGCTGTTGATGCGAATTACATCTCCCTCATATACCCGTCCGATATCGGTCGGGTCGATAGGAAGATATGGAACGTTCCACTTGTCGGGGGCGTTCTCCTGCCGCCATTTCAGTCCCTTTGCGATAGCGTCCTGGTGTGAACCGCTGAACGCAGCGAATACGAGCTTTCCGCTGTACGGCTGACGCTCGTAGATATCCATTCCGGTGACTCTTCTGTAAAGTTCGGAAACGGACGGAAGATCGGAAAAGTCAAGTTCCGGATCAACGCCCTGAGAATACATATTCAGCGCAAGTGTGATTATATCGACATTGCCGGTCCTTTCGCCGTTTCCGAAAAGAGTTCCCTCCACCCTGTCGGCTCCGGCGAGAAGTCCCATTTCTGTATCGGCGACCGCGCAGCCTCTGTCGTTGTGCGGGTGAAGCGAGACGATCACATTTTCACGGTATCTGAGATTTCCGCACATATATTCTACCTGATCTGCATAGATGTGCGGCATCGAGAGCTGGACAGTGACGGGAAGATTGATTATCACCTTGTCATTTTCAGACGGCTTCCAGATATCGAGCACCGCGTTGCAGATCTCAAGTGCATACTCCGGCTCGGTGCCGGTGAAACTTTCAGGAGAATACTCAAAGCGGAAATTGCCCTCATATCTTTCACGGTATTCCCTGCACAGCTTCGCGCCGGACACTGCTATCTCCGTAATTTCCTCACGGCTCTTGCGGAAAACCTGTTCACGCTGTGCCACAGATGTGGAGTTGTACAGATGCACTATCGCGTTCTTACAGCCGTCAAGTGCGTCAAAGGTCTTCTTTATGATGTGTTCTCTCGACTGTGTGAGCACCTGTATCGAAACGTCATCGGGTATCAGATGCTTTTCGATCAGCGTGCGGCAGAAGGTATATTCAGTCTCGGACGCTGCCGGAAATCCTATTTCTATCTCCTTGAAGCCGATCTGAACGAGTTTTCTGAAATATTCAAGCTTTTCGTCGAGACTCATAGGGATAATCAGAGCCTGATTTCCGTCGCGAAGATCGACGCTGCACCACTGAGGGGCATGATCTATGTACGTTTTCTTTGACCATTTCCGCTCGGTAACGGGAGGCACAAAGAACTGTCTCGAATATTTTCTGTAATTGTTCATATCATTTTCCAGCCTTTATTTCATTGTTTTTCATACATATAATCTTTGAAGTTCTTCTCTCCGGTGCCGAATCTGTAGCCGAGATGCGCAGAGATCGGAGTTGTAACGACATATACCGCGATGAGCGCAAGCGGATACGCAGCAGGATACAGAGCAGCCGGAACTTCCTGCAGATGTGCTATATAAAGCGCCGGAGCAAGCGCTCCGCAAATAAATCTCATCGCAAACAGAAACTCACCGGTAAGATCATAAGCGCCGAATGTGCAGAACAGAAGCACCAGACACGGTACAGACATTATAGCTGCAAGGATAAGTCCCATTATGATCCAGCGGTATTTCGGCACGGATTCGACACGGTGGCTGCGCAGGAGCTTCGCTTCTTTCTGACCGTCCTTCCAGCCTGCTGTGAACATAAGTGACAGGTATATGAACAATGTGAACAGTATAGCGATATACGGTATGAACCACTGATCCAGAAACGCGGCTATCGAGATCGTCATTATCCCGCCGAGGATATTACCGAAGATCATAAAACCGAAGCCTTTTATGAATATCATGAAATTATTTTCCCGCTGCATCGTTATTCTCCTTTCCTTTCAGTCCGTAAACGTGTCCCTGATCGTCGATCCAGCCCTGATAACTGCCATTTATGATATTATCCACTACTTCAAGCGCCTTCTTCATTGCGGGAACACTGCGGAAGCTGTTCGGGTCGGACTCGGACGCTCTGCGAACCGCTATATAAAGATCGTCCGGACAAGCCGCAAAATACTGTGCATCCGAAGCGAACGCGGTATCCTTGATGTGCAGGAATTGTTTGTCTATGTACGGCGTATCGGGATAGAGTTCGCTGAGATCAATAAACTGCGAGAGGTTCCCGTCGGTTATTGCTTCCGCACCGGCTGTATCGACTATGAACATCTGCGCTTCTCCGTACATTATCTCACTGGTGGATTTTGTTACCTGGGCAAGAGAATACTGCGGATCGGGATTTTCGCTGAGGTCGATGTTATATACATCGACGTAGATGTATCCGTTATCGTCGTAATCGGGGCAGTAGAGTTCAAGCGCCTGCCGCAGTTCTTCTGTCTTGAACATTATCTCAGAGGCGATCTGTGCATCTTTTGTCACAACAAGCACGCGCATATCCCCCTGCTTTTTCTGAAACAGAGAGGTGAGCAGGAATACTGCGACAGCTATGAAAAACACGCTTGCTATCACATGCCATTTATAGTGGTAAAAGAAATTCTCGACTTTTTTGAAGCCGTGCAGCTCATATTTTGGCTTTTCTTCTTCGTGTATTGTCTCACTTTCGTCGATCAGCCCCTGTTTGAGCTTCAGCAGTTCACGCTTATCGTCATTGTATGACATTTTTATCACCCGGATCGTATTATTTAATGTCTGCTCAATTTATACCGGAAAGACTATTCTGCACACGTCCGGCATAATAAATTTTATTATACTATAAATAATAGGTCATTACAATAAAAATTCAAAAAATTTCACATACTTTTCACATACCGGAAGATTCTGTCCGAAAAAAATGTGAAAAAAATATTGACAAGACGGGAAAAAACTGCTATAATATCATAGTTGACGCAAAAGCGCCGACATATCCTTGTTCACGCATGACGTGGACCGAAAGTCTATAAGGAGGTATAATATGGCTAAAACAGGTGAAAAGTATGAGGCAGTTATCGTCTTCTCGTTAAAGAACGGTGAAGAAGCTGTTCATGCGCTCGTGACAAAGTTCTCCGATCTTATCAAGGAGCACGCTGAGCTTGTTGATGTTGACGAATGGGGCAAGAGAAAGCTTGCTTATGACATCAACTACGAGTCAGAGGGCTACTATGCTATCTATCATTTTGACAGCAAGCCCGAGTTTCCTGATGAGCTTGAGCGTGTCATCAACATCACAGACGGCATTCTCCGCTCGCTTGTAGTATTACGCAAGTAAGGCACTCAAGGAGGGAAATACATGTATAACAAAGTAATTATGCTGGGTCGTATCACTCAGGATCTTGAACTCAAAACAACTCCGTCCGGCGTTCCAGTGCTGTCATTCAGTATTGCTGTTGACAGACGTTTCCAGACAAAGGGTGAAGAGAAAAAGTCAGATTTCTTCAACTGCGTTGCATGGAGAAATGAAGCAGAGTTCATTTCGAGATTCTGGACAAAAGGCCGCCCGATACTTGTCGAAGGTGAGCTTCAGAACAGAAGCTTTGTTGACAAAAACGGTGTAACAAGGTATGTGACCGAAATAATCGTTGACCGTGCAACTTTCACCGGAGATAAGAGACCCGACAACAGCGGCTATCAGCAGAATGCAGGATTTCCCGAACCGCCGCCCGCTCACCCCGCAGAAATGACAAATTCGGCACCGACTTCTTCAAACGGAAGCTATACGGCGCAGGATTTTGCATCATCAGGTGCGGCAGACGACGACTATCCGTTTTAAAAAACAGAACAGGAGGACAATATAATGGCTGAAAAGAAAGAAATGGGCGAAAAGTCCGCACGTCCCGTAAAGCGCGGAAGAAAAAAGGTTTGCCAGTTCTGCGCTGACAGAGCTGAATTTATTGATTATAAGGACGTAGCTAAGCTCAAAAAGTGCATGACAGAGCGTTCTAAGATACTCCCCAGAAGAGTTACAGGCTGCTGCGCTTATCATCAGAGAGAACTCACTATCGCTATCAAGAGAGCAAGACAGATCGCTCTTATCCCCTACGTTTCGGACTGATCTGAAAACACAATATCCCGCAGATTCGTTCTGCGGGATATTTTTTTGAAAAAGCCAGCTTCAAACTGCGTTATTCCTCAGTATCAGTATTTTCATCTCCGGCAGCAAATCCGGCGATCACATCAATATTGTCAAAAATAAATTGCTGAGCTTCGGGAGAATAAACGCAGTTTTTCACATTCATGCCGTTTGGCGACACATAGCTGATAAGAGTGATACCGAGCTGCTCACCGGCAGGAGTGGGATCTCTGTGAGTTCTGCCGTTTATTATAACTTCTGAAAGCAGCCCTTTCTGTACGAGCCAGTCATTAAGGGTGCTTGCTTTCAGCTTTTTCATCACCGATTCGTCTATCTGCGCATTTATGATCTTCGCGACTTTTGATATAAACAGGTCATCGTCTTCCGGTATGAGATGTGATGACTGCTCAGGCGTAAGTGAAAATTCAGCACGTCCTGATTTCTTTATTCTCTTCTGAACGATCTCTCCCCCGTTGTCGATCACCTTCTGAAGAACTCCGGACACGTAAAATAAACATCTCGATATCCTTACATTGTTCACGATATCACTTTCGGGAAGGTTCTCTCCGGTAAGGGGATCCCTGCCGTTAGCAAGGCTATCTATATATTGACGGGCACGGATCATTATTTCAAGATCATTCATACTATGGCTCCTTGTTTTTTCTATCTTATCTGAACGCGAAGTGAGCGGCTTTTGCATTCTTTCTGTTGCAGCTTCCTGCCGTATCACTTTGAAAAGAAGCGGGGTCCGGGGTGTCTCCCCCGCCGGTGCAGCGATCTCTCAAGCGTCATCGGTTTCTGATAAGATCTTTTATTATTTCTCCGGCGATGATAAGTCCGGCTACCGAGGGCACGAATGCGACTGAGCCGGGAATACTGCGCTTTGAGCCTTCAGTGAGGGGAGCTTTCTGCGGCTCTGTCGGCTTTTCCTTTGAATACACTACTTTCAGGCGCTTTATGCCGCGCTTTCTGCATTCTGTCCTCATTACTCTTGCAAGGGGGCAGACAGATGTTTCATAGATATCCGCGACCTCGAACCGGGTAGGATCAAGCTTGTTTCCGGCACCCATACTCGATATTACAGGAACGCCTGCCGAATCCGCACACTGAACGAGCGCAAGCTTTCCGCTTACTGTGTCGATCGCATCGGCAACATAATCATACTGCGAAAAATCAAATTCACCCTGAGTTTCAGGAAGAAAAAACGTCCGATGCACTTTAACCTTACATTCGGGCGCAATATCGCGTATTCTCTCTGCGGCAGCATCTGTCTTGTACATTCCGATAGTGCTGTGAAGAGCGATTATCTGTCTGTTGAGATTGCTCTCACATACCTTATCATTGTCCACTATATCAAGTGCGCCGATGCCGCTTCTTGCAAGCGCTTCGACTACATATCCCCCTACACCGCCGATACCGAATACCGCAACACGCGAAGATGCAAGAATATCTATTGCCTCCTGTCCGAGAAGCAGCTCTGTCCTCGATAAACGTTCAGACATTTTATCTCTCCATTCATCTGTAACGGGAATCTATCCCAAGAATTTCTTCAAGTGTCAGCCCTGTATCCGTAACTTTTCGTGCAAGTTCTTTGCCGAGATAGCGAAGATGCCATGGCTCAAAATTATAGCCGGTGTATTTCTGGGATTCAAATGTCGGATAACGCAGTATGAATCCGTATTCAGCACAATGCTCCTTGATCCATTTTCCTTCCGCTGTATCGGCAAAAGAATATTCCAGCTGGTTTAAATCTGCGGCAAGACCGAGCTGATGTTCGGAAAATCCGGGACGCGCTGAAACAAGATCGGCGCTGCTGCCGTAAACATCTACCCAGTGCTGAAAGAGATTCACCTGATAATCATAAGACCGGTACGTCGATATCGTAAAAAGGTTTATCCCGTCAGCTTCTGCTCCTGCCATCATCTCATTCATTGCTTCTTCCGCTTCGGGAGAAAAGCCGGGATCATAGTCAGGGGGAAGCGGATAAGTCTTGTTTGCAACGGGGATATTGTTCACCATTGGTATAAAATCAACATCTTTTGCATTTTTAATGCAATGCACTTTAAGGACCGTGTGTGAACCGTCAGTTCTGTCAGTTACGGTCAGTCCGCACACACCTTCTTTAAGTGCAGTGAAAGTACCGTCTTCCGAGATATTTCCGCAATCGCCGTCAACGCTCCACACAAAATACGGCTCTATATCGCTGTAACAGATAAAATCGTATGTAAAGCTCTCACCAACATATACGAGATTCGGTCCGAGTATTGTGATACGTCCGTCAGTTTCCTGATATTCATAACTGTAATTTCCGCTTGTGGTATGCTGCTCGCTGTCATATATCATATCCGAGACATCTCTGCCGGAGAAACTCATTATCACGTGCTCAGCAGGCTCCGGAATACTCGCGGCAGGATCAGGTTCATCAATTATCACTCCTGTTATCTTCTCTTCTGCTATCTCGGGAATTATATATCCTGCCTGATCTGCAAGTGATCCAATATCATGCACGATGATCTCCGGAGTTTCACTGCTGCACGAACTTATCAGGAATGCAGCAGCTATCGGCAGCAATAAAAAATATTTTTTTCTTGACATTTTTATTACCTCTTGATATATTAGATAATACCACATTAAACGAAAAATGTCAAATGATTTATTTGAGGGTACCTCTAAAAACCGCTTTGAAAAGAGAAAATGTGGCAGCCGTGTCGAAGACGAGGAAAGGCTCCGAAGGCTTGCTGGTCTGTCGGTCAGCCCCTCTGTCTCGCAAGCTCGACACCTCCCCGCTGCCGGGGAGACCTCGCAAGGTGAGGAGACTTGACGAAATATTCGACGCGGATGACTCGTTTTCTCTCAAATGGGTTTTTAGAGGTTCCCTTGATCTCATCTCCCCCGCTCCTCTCCGCATGGGCGGGGGAGCTTTTTGTCAGGTTTACCGCTCCGCACTGCAACTGCGGAAAATATTATCGGTCAGGAACGGTATTTTTGAAAATATGAAATAAAATGGGTAAATGCTATTGCAAAATCGGCAAAAATGTTATATAATAGATAATATATTGGAAAATTTCCGAAAGAAAGGAAAAAATAAAATGGCAGAAAAGAAAATGGTAAATGCGATAACCTCTATGGACGAGGATTTTGCGCAATGGTACACCGATATCGTAAAAAAAGCAGAGCTTATCGAATACACCAGCGTAAAAGGCTGCATGGCGATAAGACCTTACGGATATGCTATATGGGAAAATATCCAGCGCATTCTTGACGGAATGTTCAAGGAAACGGGGCATGAGAACGTATGTATGCCGATGTTTATCCCGGAAAGTCTGCTTGAAAAGGAAAAGGATCACGTTGAAGGATTTGCTCCCGAATGTGCGTGGGTAACGCTCGGCGGAAGCGAAAAACTTGAAGAAAAACTCTGCGTTCGTCCTACTTCCGAGACACTGTTCTGTGAGCATTACTCCAACATCGTACATTCTTACAGAGATCTGCCGAAACTGTACAACCAATGGGTAAATGTTGTACGCTGGGAAAAAACGACCCGTCCTTTCCTGAGATCGAGAGAATTTCTCTGGCAGGAAGGACACACGATACACGCTACTGCCGAAGAAGCTATAGAAGAGACAGAAAGAATGCTGAACATATACGCACGTTTCTGTGAAGAATGTCTCGCTATGCCTGTTATCAAAGGAAAAAAGACCGAGAGCGATAAATTTGCAGGTGCGGTATCTACGTATGCGATCGAAGCCCTGATGCATGACGGAAAGGCTTTGCAGGCAGGAACATCTCACTATTTCGGCGACGGTTTTGCAAAAGCTTTTGACATTCAGTATGCAAACAAGGATAATCAGCTCGTTTATCCGCATCAGACAAGCTGGGGAGTTACAACACGTCTTATCGGTGCGATAATCATGACTCACGGCGATGACAGCGGACTTGCGCTTCCGCCTGCTGTTGCCCCGATACAGGCGGTCATAATTCCTGTTGCTCAGCACAAGGAAGGCGTACTCGAAAAGGCGGCGGAACTGAGAGACAGACTGAAAAAAGCAGGACTTCGTGTTAAACTTGATGACAGTGAAAATTCTCCCGGCTGGAAGTTTGCCGAATACGAGATGAAGGGTGTTCCGATAAGAATAGAGATAGGTCCTAAGGATATCGAGAACGACCAGTGCGTTATCGTTACACGTCATAACGGAGAGAAAAGCTTCATTAAGCTTGAAGAACTCGAAAAAGCCGCTGAGGAGAAGCTTCAGGCGGTACACGACGGTCTGTATCAGAAGGCTCTTGAAAACCGTGAAAGACGCACTTATTCCTGCACAAGCCTTGATGAAATAAACAAGGCTCTTGAAGAAAAGGGTGACGGTTTTATAAAAGCAATGTGGTGCGGTGAAGAAGCCTGCGAGGACGAGGTAAAAGCTAAAACAGGCGTCGGATCGCGCTGTATCCCCTTCGATCAGGAAAATCTTTCCGATGTATGCGTGTGCTGCGGCAAACCTGCCAAGTGCATGGTCTATTGGGGCAAGGCTTATTGATAGCATCGCTGCGCCTGAGAGATGCTGCGGGGAAGAGAGGAAAAGGGAACCCCATTTCCCGCGGGGAAATGAGTT
>CAMOKN010000252.1 GCA_946617595.1 uncultured Clostridia bacterium | reverse complement strand
GGGGTCGCTGCATGATGCAGCGATTGATTGCCCAAGAGCGCGCACGACGCGCGCATATAAGGCAATCAAAGCGGCCCCCCCAGCGGGTGCAGGGCAGAGCCCGCCGGGGACGTGGTCGCTGCATGATGCAGCAATTGATTGCCCAAGAGCGCGCACGACGCGCGCATATAAGGCAATCAAAGCAGCGCCCTGCTCTCAAGCGCAAGCGACATCTTTGACAGTCTGAACGGCTGCACTTAACAGGTGCAGCTGTTTTTGTTATTGATTATGCACAAAAAAATCGTGATTTATATTGACATTTTCGGAAAAATGTGTATAATTAAATACAGGTATTTATTTAGGCTATACTGCACAAAGAGTGTGCGGTATTGCCTATAGTCAGGAGGTCAGAAACAATGGCAAAATTAAGGGTCGGAATACTAACGAGCGGCGGAGACTGCCCGGGACTGAATGCAACAATAAGAGGTGCCGCAAAGGGCTGCTATCAGATGTTCGGTGAGAACAAGGTGGAAATAGTCGGTATCCATAACGGATATTACGGACTTATACATAATGACTGCGAGAATATGTCACCGATAGATTTTGCGGGCATACTCACAAGAGGCGGAACTATCCTCGGTACAAAACGCACCCCCTATAAGATGATGCAGGTGGTGGAAGATGATAACGTCGATAAGGTCGCTGAGATGAAAAAGACCTACAAAGCACAGAAGCTGGACTGCCTGCTGACACTCGGCGGAAACGGCACGCACAAGACCGCGAATCTTCTCTCCGAAGAAGGACTGAATGTTATCGGTCTTCCTAAGACTATCGACAACGATATCTGGGGAACAGACGTTACATTCGGGTTCCACACGGCGGTGGATATCGCTACAGATGTTATAGACAGGATACATACCACAGCCTGCTCTCACGGACGTGTAATGGTTATCGAGATAATGGGAAACAAGGCAGGCTGGCTCACCCTGTATTCGGGTATCGCAGGCGGCGCGGATATCGTGCTGATACCGGAGATACCTTATGATATCAACAAGATAGTTGATGCGGTAAAGAAAAGAGCCGAGAACGGCAAGAATTTCTCGATAATCGCCTGCGCAGAGGGAGCTATGAGCGCGGAAGAAGCCGAAATGAAGAAGAAACAGCGTATGAAGCTGCGTGCAGACGAAGGCTATACAACTGCAACAAGCCGTATAGCAAAACAGGTGGAAGAAATGACCGGCTTCGAGACAAGAGCGGTGGTCCCCGGTCATATGCTCAGAGGCGGAAGTCCCTCCGCTTATGACAGAGTGCTTGCAACAAAGTTCGGCGCAAGAGCCGCAGAACTTATACGTGACAAGAAGTTCGGCTACACCGTTGCAAAAGTTGACGGAAAAATAACCGAGAATAAGCTCGCCGATGTTGCAATGAAAACAAAGTTCGTTCTCCCCGATGACGAGCTTGTCATAACCGGAAGAAATATCGGAATTTCATTCGGAGAATAATTAAAGAGGTCCTATTATGAATAAGATCGATCTGAGCGGAAAATGGCAGCTTTATCTTGATGAAAAATGTTCGGGAAAGATACCCGCACAGTACAATGACGAGATCATTCTGCCGGATACGACTTCTCATGCCGGAAAAGGAAGCATAAACAGCGAACGCGCTTCGGGATATCTTACCGACCTTCATAAATTCGAGGGGCACGCATGGTTCAGACGTGAGATCGCAATACGCGACCAGTGGCGGATAAATGACCTGTTCATCAGGCTCGGACGCACAAGAATGACTGAGCTGTACATTGACGGTGAAAAAGCCGGAGAAAATGACTCGCTCTGCACCTCCCATATCTATCAGCTCCCGGAGCTGACTTGCGGTGAGCATACAGTCGATATCTGCGTGAAGAATGTCGGGTACCCCACAAAGGGCGGACACATGACGTCCCCCGATACACAGACGAACTGGAACGGTATCACCGGTGCTGTCGAGCTTCTGATAAGACCGAAGGTGCGTGCAGATGATATTACTGTTCTGTCAGAAACGACTGCGGAAAAAGTCGTTTTCTCATGCCGCGCGACGGGAGACTGCGAAGGGTACGTGACTGTCGAGGGCGGAGAAACCGTGACCGTAAGCCTGAAAAAGGGGCTTAATACGGTAGAGTATCCCGCGTCCTCTCCGCTGAAAACATGGGACGAGTTCTCTCCTGTCATAAACAGACTGAACATTGCGGTGAACGGTGAGATGCACAGTGTACCGTTCGGTATAAGAAAACTTGAAACACACGGCAGAAAACTTCTTGTAAACGGCAGAGAGACATTCCTCAGAGGAAAGCATGACGGAATGATCTTTCCGCTTACAGGATATGCCCCTACCGATGTTGACAGCTGGCTGAAAGTGATGAAGACGGCGAAAGAGTTCGGCATAAACCATTACCGTTTCCATACCTGCTGTCCGCCGGACGCTGCATTTACCGCAGCCGATATCCTCGGAATATATATGCAGCCTGAGCTTCCGTTCTGGGGAACTGTCGAAGAAGAGATAAATGACGAGCAGAGATATCTGATCGAAGAAGGTTCACGTATATTAAAGGAATTCGGAAACCACCCTTCTTTTGTGATGATGTCGCTTGGAAATGAGCTTTGGGGCAGCAAAAAGGTACTTAACGATATCCTTGCGCGCTACAAAAGCGAAGATGACCGTCATCTTTACACCGACGGCTCGAATAATTATCAGTTCATTCCGTGCGTGCTTGAAAATTCGGATTTCCTGAGCGGAGTGCGTCTTTCGCACGACAGGCTGTACCGCGGCTCTTATGCGATGTGTGATGCGCCGCTTGGCTTCATACAGACCGACAGACCGAACACGGTGCATAATTATGATATGATAATAGTTCCCGAAACTCTCGGTGAGGCACATACGGGCGGAAAGATAATGATACAGTACGGCACCGGAGTAAAAGAGGTAGATGCGGACAGCGCGGAAATGTTCATACCCGAAGTTCCGGTCATCTCGCATGAAGTCGGACAGTATGAAACATATCCCGATTTCAGCGAGCCTGAAAAGTACACCGGCGCTCTCAGAGCCGAGAATATCCTGCTGTACAAAGAGAAAGCGGAAGAGAAGGGGCTTGCGGCATATTCGGAGCGCTTCTTCCGTTCGTCGGGCGCACTTGCTGTTGACTGCTATAAGCGTGAGATCGAAGCGGCGCTGAAATCTGAGGAATTGTCGGGATTCCAGCTGCTCGATATACAGGACTTTACGGGGCAGGGAACAGCGCTTGTCGGTGTTCTCAATTCGTTCATGGAACCGAAGGGAACGGTCACTGCCGAAGAATGGCGGCACTTCTGCAATTCTTCGGTAATAATGGCGGAGTTTGAAAAGTTCGTGTTCCCGGACGACGAAGTGATAAGCTTTGATGTAACATTTTTCTGCACCGACCCCGGCTTTTCCGGAAAACGAGTAAGCTACACGATCGAAAGCAGCGGTACCGTCGAGCTGTACGGTCATCTGAGACTGCTGAATGACAAGCGCGTGAACCGTCTCGGAAAGGTAGAGTTCATTGCAGATGATGCATATTCACCGACAAAGTATAAACTCACGCTTGCGGTGGAGGGAACGGATATTTCAAACACCTACGAATTTTATGTATATCCCGCAGCAGATGTGAAGATCACAAAGTCTTCAATAATCTCCGGAAACAATACGGTGAAGATCGCGCACAGCAAAGAAGAAGCTCAGGATTCACTCGTAAAAGGGATAAAGACGCTGTATATCCCTGACAGCGCCGATAAGCTTACCGGAACATACTGCACGGATTTCTGGTGTTATCCTATGTTCCGTTCGATATCGGAGAGCATGAAAAAGCCTGTCCCGACAGGAACAATGGGTCTGCTTATCGACAAAGACAGCAAGCTTCTCAGAAGCTTTCCGACTGAGGAATATTCTACACCTCAGTGGTACAATATCGTTATGCACAGTCATTGTGAAGATCTTGACGGCACCGGCATAATACCTGACGTATGGGTTATCGACAATCCCGACCGTGCAAAAAAGCTTGCGCTTCTCTACGGTATAGACACCGGCTTCGGAAAGCTCACTGTATGCACATCGAGACTGTGGGAGATCGCCGATGCGCCGGAAGTCAAGTGGTTTGCAAAAAGCCTTGTGGATCAGATATGCTCATTGTAGCGGTAAGAACATCGCTTACGCCTGAGATCGGGGGGCTGCTTTGATTGCCTTATATGCGCGCGTCGTGCGCGCTCTTGGGCAATCAATCGCTGCATCATGCAGCGACCCCGTCCCCGGCAGGGTTCCACCCTGCACCCGCTGGGGCGCTG
>CAMOKN010000251.1 GCA_946617595.1 uncultured Clostridia bacterium | reverse complement strand
TGCGTGGCAAGCAGGCGCAGACGGGCGGGCGCCCGGTTGTGAGGTTTGACGCAGGAGACGGCGTGGATAGCTCTTTTTCTCTCAAATTGGGTTTTTAGAGGTTCCCATAACGCCTGCCCCCTCTCCCCAGCCTTCCTGAAAGGCGGCTTGCTTCGTGTTCAGATACACGGGTCTGTACACTTATACGGAGATTTATTATGAAGTTCACATACTGCCCCCAGTGCGGGGAAAAACTGATCGGCAAACATATAGGTGATGAGGGAGCGGTCCCGTTCTGCGAAAAATGCGGCCGCCCCTTCTTCCCTTTTTCGTATCCATGCGTGATCTGCCTTTGCGTAAACGAAGACGGACAAGTCGTGCTGATAAGACAGAGTTACGGTCATCAGCGGTTTGTGTGTGTTGCGGGATATATAAAGTCAGGCGAGAGCGCTGAGGAAACGTGCAGGCGTGAGATAAAAGAGGAAATAGGGCTTGAAGTCACCGGAACAAGATTCCTTTACAGTAAGTATTTCGCAAAACACGATAACCTGATGCTTGCTTTCGTCTGCAATGTGAAAAAGGACAGATTCACACTTTCGGATGAAGTGAGCGAGGCTGAGTGGTTCACGCCCGAAGAAGCCCATAACGCGCTGTTTGAGGGAGCATACGGCAGAGATATGCTCCGTGAATGGCAGGAACTGAAAGCAGGCGGCAAGCTATGAGAATGAGAAAGAAAAAACACCTCGATGAACGTCTTAATGCATGCGCCGGCGTTGATCTCGGGTGGATCCCCGACCCTGTGCATGATAACGGCGTGCAGATGCTCGATATACATTCGGTCTTCGGCAACAACAATCCCCTGCACCTCGAAATAGGCTGCGGCAAGGGAAAGTTCGCAAATACTGTTGCCGTACGTGAACCCGACATAAATTTCATTGCGGTAGAGCAGACTGTTAACGTGCTGGTATCAGCAATGGAACAGACTGAAGAACTCGGGCTCACGAACCTGCGCTATCTTATGGGAAAGGCTGAGTACCTTGCAAAGGTTATCCCTCCACACAGCGTCAGTAAGATATACCTGAATTTCAGCTGCCCGTTCCCGAAAAAAAGCTACGCAAAGCATCGCCTCACACACGAGAGATTCCTCGCTATCTACCGGGAGATACTTGCTCCGGGCGGAACTATCGAGCAGAAGACCGACAACGCGGGATTTTTCGAGTTCTCTCTTAACAGCTTCTGCGACTGCGGCTTCAGACTCCGCAATATCACCTTCGATCTGCATAACAGCACGATCACAGGGAATATTATTACAGAATACGAACAGCGGTTCATATCGCAGGGACTTCCGATATATCATCTGGAAGCATATATTGGGGATTAAGACAGAAAAATAACAAAATATGGAATAAAATGTTCAAAAGCTATTTACAAATCAAAAAAAATATTGTATAATAGTATAAAAGTTTTCCGGTCATAATATTTTTTTAATGACGGAAGCTCTATCAACTGAAAGGAATGATTTAAAATGGGCAAGGTATCAGCAATAATAGGCATCGCAGCACTCGCAGGCATCGGTTTCTACGTAGGAAAGAAGATCATCGACAAGCGCAACGCTGAGGAAGAAGAACGTGCTCAGCATATTTATGAGGACGATTCTGAACTCTTTGTAGAGGAAAAACATTCCACACCCAAAGAAAAACTCCAGAGAGCTTCAATGTTCGCGGTAGGAGCTATAAAGACCGGCACCGAGAAGTTCAAAGAAGGTATCGACGATATCATAAACAAGGATATGGTAACAAAGGGTCAGGAAACATTTGAACAGACCAAGGCAGCCGCAGGCGAGGCAAAGGATAAGGCTGTTGCATTTGCCAAGACTACCGGTGACAATATCAAGAACGGTATCGAAGAAATAAAGAACAAGGTAGCGAAAAAATCCGACGAAGAAGGCGTTGATGCAGAAGAACTTGCTGAAGCTATAGAAAAGAACGTTGATGAGATCACCGAAAAGCCTGTAGATATGGCCGACGCTATTGATGATGCAGCTCAGCCTATCGTCGAGAGGATCGAGAATGCTGTTCAGGACGCTGCCGATGAAGCTATCCAGGAAGTCAAGGACGAAGTTGCGGCAGCTGCCGATGATATCAACAATATCTCTGTAGGCTCAGATTCAGTCGAGACTTTTGATTTCAGCAATCCTGAGGAACTTTAAGTCTCGTTTACAGAACGGATCCCGTTCAATACTATCATAAATAATTAAAAGCACAGAGCATTTATTGCACTGTGCTTTTGCTTTTATTGATAAACGAACCGGGACTTGTTCACTCAGGCGCCGCCTTTCTCCCGCATCTCTTCTCTCTCCTGACATCTCTTATCTACCCAAGTATCTTCTTGGCGAAATCCACGGTATCTTTTGCATCTTTGGCGTAGCAGTCCGCGCCTATAGCATCTGCGTAATCCTGTGTGAGAACTGCGCCGCCGACCACGACTTTGCAGTCGTGTCCGCTTTCACGCAGCAGCCGGATAGTATTTTCCATTGCACCGAGAGTTGTTGTCATAAGGGCGCTGAGACCGACAAGCTTTACGTCATGCTCTATCGCTGCATCAACGACTTTCTGCTCGGGAACGTCCTTTCCGAGATCTATTACCGTATAGCCGTAATTTTCCAGCAGCGTCTTTACAATGTTCTTACCGATATCATGTATATCGCCCTTTACTGTAGCAAGAACTATCTTGCCCTTGCTGACACGTTCTTCTCCGCTCATAGCAGCTTTTATTGCAGCAAAGCATGCCTGCGCCGCATTCGCGGACAGTATGAGCTGCGGAAGGAATATCTTGTTCTTACCGAAGTCGTCCCCTGCCCTGTCAAGAGCCGGGATAAGCTCGTTGTTCACTATATCCATTGCATCAGCACCGGCATCGAGTTTTTGCTTTGTGAGAAGCTCCGCGTCCTTGTCGAGTCCCTTCTCTATCGCGTAGGAGAGAGTCACTTCTGCTTTCGGAACAGCCGGCTTCTTTGCAGTCTCGCCCCCGAACCTTTCTATGAATGCCGCAGCGTTTTCATCGTGTGCGGCAAGCACCCTGTACGCAAACACCGCGCCGGACATTGCAGTGATATTTGGATTTATTATCGGAAGGTCAAGCCCACATTCGAGAGCCATTGACAGGAAAGTGCTGTTTATCAGTTCTCTTGTCGGCAGTCCGAATGATATGTTCGACACACCAAGAACAGTATGCATTCCGAGCTTTTCTTTTACGGTACGCACGGCACGCAGAGTTTCATAAACAGCTTTCTGCTCTGTGCTTACCGTGAGAGTCAGGCAGTCTATATAAACATCTTCACGCGGGATACCGTATTCTGCGGCTTTTGCGGCTATGCGCTCCGCGATCGCCACACGCTGTTCAGCTCTGGGAGGGATACCATTCTCATCGAGCGTAAGTCCCACTACCGACGCACCATATTTGCTTACTATCGGCAGGATACGCTCCATCACCGCAAGCTCGCCGTTTACGGAATTTACTATTGCTTTTCCGTTATATACACGCAGAGCGGCTTCGATCACATCGGGTTTTGTGCTGTCTATCTGAAGCGGGAGATCGGTTATTCCCTGCAGCGCCTTGACAACGCGCACCATCATTTCTTTCTCATCTATCTCCGGCAGCCCGACATTCACATCAAGTATATCTGCGCCGGCATTCACCTGTTCGAGCGCCTGATTCAGGATATAGTTAATATCATTGTTTTTGAGGGCTTCTTTGAACAGCTTCTTGCCGGTGGGATTTATGCGCTCGCCGATTATTTTCGGGCAGGTTATATCAACAGTCCGGCTGTAGCTGCACACCGAGCCGCATTTTTTTCGGCTGCCCCTGTGTATGGGAGTATGTGTCCCCAGCATTTTTTTAAGTCCGCCGATATATTCGGGAGTTGTTCCGCAGCAGCCGCCGTATATCTTCACGCCCATTTCTGTGTATTTTATGCAGTCGTTCACATATTTCTCAGCCGAGACACTGTATGTTCCGTCAGACGGGTCCGGAAGTCCGGCATTTGCCTTTACCATGACCGGCAGATCGGTGTATTGCATCATCTCGTCAACTATCTCGTAAAGCTCGTCCGGTGCAAGCGAACAGTTCACGCCCACAGCGTCTGCACCGAGTCCCGAAAGCGTCATTGCCGCTGCCGAAGGAAGGCAGCCGGTAAATGTTCTGCCGTTCTTCTCAAATGACATAAAAGTGAATACCGGCAGATCAGAATTTTCCTTCACCGCAAGCAGCGCCGCCTTTATCTCGTAAAGATCTGTCATAGTCTCGATCATCACAAGATCGGCAAGCTCCCTGCCAGCCTCGACAATTTCTTTGAAGATATCATAAGCGTCCTCAAATGAAAGTGTTCCCGAAGGTTCAAGAAGCTGTCCGGTAGGTCCTATGTCGAGTGCTACCAGCGCATCTGTCCCCTCAGCCGCTCTTCGTGCAATACCGAGTGCTTTTTTCACGACCTCGGCAGTCGAATACTCGGTTTTGGCAAGTTTCAGTCTGTTCGCTCCGAATGTATTGGCATTGATGATGTTTGCACCTGCTTCGATATACGAACGGTGTATCGCATACACATCTTCTTCACGCACAAAATTCATTATCTCAGAAGTCTCGCCCGGCTTCATTCCGCGTTTCTGAAGTTCTGTACCGAACCCTCCGTCAAGTATCACATAACTGCTTTCAAGCAGCTCTTTTACTTTGTTCATGATGATCTCCTTCCGGAACGACGCGATCGTTCCATAATTTTATGATTAAGCAATAATATCATATTTTCTGATTTGAGCAATTATCTTTAAGGGTATGCTGCACAAAGAGCATGAGGTATTGACTGTAGAATTTATTTTCAATATTTTACCACTTAATCATATAAATGTCAACCACTTACGAGATAAACGAGCCCCTTCATTTTAAGGGGCTCCTGCAATATTATTTCATTATGTTTTCATTATCGCCGGCGGTTATTGATACTGCATATATGAAGAAAACATTATCTTCAGAAAGGCAGATCAGTGATCTTTCCGCACAAATTCTCTCTGAAAAATGAACTGCCGCAGATACCATGCACAATAAGAAACTGCTCACCACGAAAGTTTATTATTCATTATAAATACTTGACAGTAGTTGTCTTTTTATGTATAATTAATGTGTCCTCAATAACTTACTGTTGGCAGTTATTGAGGACACATTAAATAATACCTGACTACGCGCAACCTGCGCACAATCTTTGTGCTGTACAGCCTATAGGAATAACAGACTTTTGACTGACAAGGAGTGATGCAGCTGTGATATGGATAATGAATAACTGCGCTTTATTGATACTGGGAACTGTCGCAGGTGTAATGGGAGTAAGCTTCTTTCTGAGAAATAAGAACTCAAAAAGCAACATCTGCTATTACATTCTCTTTTACGGAGTGTTCTCAGCGCTGTGGTGTCTTAGCTACGCCATTCTCGGTTTAACGACCGATCTGTCGCTCTGCCCGTACCTGCGTATTCCCGGACTTATAGCAATAAACGCTTTTCTTATAAACGAAGCTTTCATCGTAACAGAGATGTCAGGCATCAATAAGCACGCATCATGGGTTTTGCGGATATTTGTTTTCGCCTTGTCTGTTATAGATCTGATAGTATTTTCTGACACAAGAGTGGATATTTTTGTCCGCGAGGACGGTTACACCAGGTGGTACGCTGATCCGCAGATGCATATCAACCGCACCGTCCACAGCATTTATGAGATATCTATGTTCCTGCTGCTTTTCATAGTGGCGCTTATCTGGGTAAAACGCACACGGCTGAAACGTTCAAAAAGATTTCTCCTGATACTTATTATAGCTAATTTTTCCATTCTGTTATTTACGGTTCCGGACACTATCCTGCCGTTATTCGGGCACCCGGGTATCGCTACATCGGGTATTGGCGCCGCAGTCTGCACAATAGTAATGTGGTACGGCGCAATTGTACTCAATTCATTCGATGTGAGCGTCGGGAACTTGACCGAGCGCCTTTTCGATTTTATAGAAGCCGGAGTTATAGTATTCGATACCGACAGACATATCGCCATTCTTAACAATTATGCCGAAAACCGCCTGTCTTACACTGATAACAAGGAACTCAGCGACCTGTTCGACATCAGTGCAGAAGAGATCGGGGAGATGTTTGAAAAAGGCGCTAACGAGATCTATTCTGCACGTCTCCGGGACAAAAACGGTGAAAACACATACTCGGTAAAGCTCAATTCAGTAAAAGACACATACGGAGAGCCATACTGTATTCTCATGGTATTTGCGGACGTAACTGAGGAGATAAAGCTTGCGGATAAATATGCGGTAGCAAGTAAAGCAAAGAGCCAGTTCCTCGCTAATATGTCACATGAGATAAGAACGCCGATCAACGGGATAATGGGAATGAACACGATGCTGCTCGATGAGCTCGACGACGGTAATACCGACGAAGCAAGAAAATGTGCAGTCAACATAAACAGTGCGAGTCAGACACTGCTCTCGATAATAAATGACATACTTGACATTTCAAAGATAGAGTCCGGAAAAATGGAGATAATTCCGGTTGAATACGAGATCTTTTCCGTGCTCAACGACTGCTATAATATGATGCTGTCAAGAGCTGAGGAAAAAGGGCTCAGATTCATCATGGACATAGACAGAAATATCCCCTCTGTGCTGTACGGCGATGAGGTGCATTTCCGCCAGATCATAAACAACTTCCTGTCAAATGCGGTAAAATATACCGAGGCGGGGAAAATAACCATGAGGCTGAAAGAAATGTCACGGGCTGACGGGATCTCATATCTGAAGATAGAAGTGGAAGATACCGGAATCGGCATAAAGGAAGATGATAAGGATAAGCTGTTCAGCAACTTCACAAGACTCGATGAGAAGAAAAACCGCAGTATAGAGGGTACGGGGCTCGGATTGTCACTGACGCATAAGCTCGTGCAGCTCATGGGCGGCAGCATACACGTTGAGAGCGAATACGGCAAGGGCTCGGTATTCACGGCAGAGCTTTCCCAGAAAATAGTGAACAGCGCTCCGATAGGAGATTTCTCTGACAGATACAGCGAATTTGCCGGACAGCATAAAGAAAACATTGCGGCAATAAATATCCCCGATGCGAAGATACTTGTTGTCGATGACGTTGATATGAATTTACAGGTCGTCAAGGGAATGCTTAAACGCACTCACGCCACGCCCGATACTGCATCGAGCGGAAAAGAATGTCTTGAAAAAATATCCGTAAAGCGATATGATATCATATTCCTTGATCACATGATGCCCGAGATGGACGGTATCGAAACATTTGAACGAATGAAGCAGACCGTGCATCTCAATAATGACACACCTGTTATAGTCCTTACTGCAAACGCTGTTGTCGGAGCAAAGGAAATGTATCTCGAAAAGGGCTTTACCGATTATCTGTCAAAGCCGATACGCCGGGACGAGCTTATTGATATGCTGATAAGGTACCTGCCGGAACAAAAGGTGAACAGCAGCACCGCCGGGACAGCGGAGGAAAATAACGATACGGCAGCGTCAAACAGTAAAAAAAGTTTTGAAGAACGATTTCCGATGCTCGATACCAAGCTCGGCATGACCTACTGCATGAACGATGAGGATTTCTACACAGAGATCATAAGAACATATCTGGACGGTGATAAACGGCAGGTGTTATGTGACGCTTACAGCGCCGGAAACTGGGAGGACTACGAGACTTATGTCCACGCACTGAAAAGCATCTCGCTGACTATCGGAGCTTCCGCTCTTTCAGAGCACGCAAAAGCGCTCGAATATGCTGCAAAGGACGGAAATATCGGCTATATCCAAGAAAACCATGATGCTTTTATTGCAGAATACAGCGATCTGCTTGATAAAATACGCGAAGCGCTGTAAATAATAAGGGTACCTCTAAAAACCGCTTTGAACAGAGAAAAAGAGCTGTTTGCACCGTATAGCTCGTTGCTGCCTTTGTTGCGCACGTCCGTGTGCGCTTTGGGCAGCAAGTCACTGTATCATACAGTGAACGTCAAGTATCCTCACCTATGCCTTTATCGTTTACCGCCGGTCGTCATCCTTCAAAATATCCATTATCAAGCCTGTGCAGCGTATCCGGCGTGACATAGACCGGAAATCTGCCTGTTTTCTCTATTGTAAGTCCGTTCACCATTCCTATATGTGTGGAAATATGCCTGAATTGCCGAAGCACAAGTTCAAGCCTTGTCATACAGCAGTTTTCCGGACATTCCGCAAGCATATCATCTGTAAGAGAATCAATATAGTCCGCGGTTTTTCTGCGGACACGTTCAAGATATTCAAGCAGCTGCTCATCGCTGAGTTCGATGCTGCACGGATTGTTCGGATCGTCCATACCGGTTTCGTGAAATTCAGGCTCATCATAAACGAATGGATTAATAAACCACTTATCCGCAGAGTGGATAGTATGATAAACATATCTCCATGCAGGAGCACCGCAGACAGACAGATTTCTGTCATAAGTTTTTATCGCGGTGATAAGATTAATATAATTAGCGTCGGTCTGCTCTTTTATTATTTCACACATCACTCTCATATTTCCGCCTCATACTTTCTGATCCCCACAAATCAGTGAACCAAACAATTTTTAGAGGTACCCTTTAGTAAATTATATCATTATCATATCCAAAAGTCAATAATTTCAGAGGTTCCATTTACTTTTATAATTCTTCACGCACCGGAGAATTCCCAGTTGTGCAATATGACATAACAATTGTCGGTTTTAACAATTGTTAAAGCTTTACTTGCCTTATAATTAGTTTTCCGCCGTTGTCAGGTACAGCGGCATTTTTTATACTATATGGTGATTTTTTTTCAGATTAGTAATTGACTGTATTATGGTAAGTATGATATAATATATCTGAATCTCGCGTCAATGCACGGTATGATATACAGACATTACCCTGCATTGAAAAACATAGAAATCATACAGAAATTATATATACTTAGAACGGAGCAGAATATGTTATATCATTCGGGAAAAAAACTTATCATCAGCATACTGGTGTCTGTCTCGGCAGCGCTGAGTATGTTAGCCGTAAACGCCGGTGCAGATGAAATGCCACTGAATTCCTCCGGGATTTCCAACAGAAATCTGAGCGTCGATCCAGTCGGACGCGACGAAGGATTTTCCGCAGTTCTATATGATAATACAAGCGGGTTGCCGACATCTGAGGCAAACGCCATTGTAGAGACCTCAGAGGGATTTATCTGGATAGGCAGCTACGCAGGTCTGATCCGATATGACGGAAACACCTTTGAGCGTATAGATCCCTCCAGCGGTCTTACAAGCATAAAATGCCTGTATGCTGACAGCAAGGACAGACTCTGGATCGGAACAAACGATAACGGAGTTGCTGTCATGGATAAAGGCGAGCTGAGGACGTGGGGAAAGCTCGACGGCATGAAATCGGCACATACCCGCGCTATTGCCGAAGATAAAAACGGCAATATCTATATCGCCACAGCAGGCGGCATCATGATGTTCGATGCTGAGTATAATCTTACATCGCTGGACGATGAACTTATTTCAGAAGCCAATATGCGTGATATCCGCCTCGGAAACGACGGTGTGATCTACGGCACAACAGATCACGGAGATCTGCTGACTATCAGTGACGGAAAGCTTACGAAGTTCATCAGTTCTGATGAGAACCCTTTAAAAGGCGCAGGAGCGATCCTTCCGTCACTTACCGAACCCGGAAGGCTCTATCAGGAAGCTGCAGACCTTGGACTATATTACATAGATATAAATAACGGTTATGAAGTAGTTGAAAAGATCGACATTGAACCGCTCAGCTACCTCAAATCTATGGAATACATCGACGGTAAGATCTGGATCTGTGCAACTAACGGTATCGGAGTTCTTGAAGACGGTAAGATGCATCTGCTCGAAAACCTGCCTATGGATAATAATGTGGGTCATGTTATGACAGACTATCTCGGAAACCTTTGGTTCACCTCCACAAGACAGGGCGTAATGAAGATAGTACCGAATCAGTTTGCTGACATTTTTGATCGTTTCGATCTCGCTGAAACTGTTGTAAATTCTACCTGCTTCTTCGACGGAAAGCTGTTCATCGCGACCGATACGGGACTTACCGTGCTTGACGATAATGGTGCGCTGACTGAATATCCGCTTACAAAAGCAGAAACGGTTTCAGGCACAGATCTCGGCGAAACGGACCTCATAAAGCTGCTTGAAGGCTGCCGTATCCGATCGCTGATACGTGACAGCAAAGACAGGATATGGATATCCACATGGCGAAAATACGGGCTTATGTGTCTCGATCACGGCGAACTTACTGTTTTCACAGAAGAAGAAGGTCTTCTCTCAAACAGCCTGCGTTCTGTCAGCGAAGGAAAAGACGGCAGAATACTTGTTGCGCTGACCGGCGGAGTAAATGTTATACAGGACGAACAGGTGATCGCTTCTTACGGGAAAGAAAGCGGCATCGAAAATACCGAGAGCCTTACTGCTGAGGAGGGTCTGAACGGTGAGATCATTCTCGGTACGAACGGCGGCGGTCTGTATATTATCAACGGCTCTGAAGTAAAGAATATCAACGTAGAACAGGGTCTTCCGTCTGATATCGTGATGCGGCTGAAACGCGATACCGAAAACAATGTTGTATGGATAGTGACAAGCAGTGCCATTGCATATATGACACCCGATTATAAAGTTGTGAAGATAAATAACTTCCCCTACCCTAACAACTTCGATCTGTACAAAAATACTGCCGGTGATATGTGGGTACTCAGCAGTAACGGTATTTATGTTCTGCCCACAAGTGAACTTCTCGCAAACGGGGATATTGCTCCGGTATATTACAGTATAGCCAACGGTCTGCCATGTATAACCACCGCGAACTCATACAGCGAACTTACTTCGGACGGTGATCTGTATATAGCGGGAACAACAGGTGTTGCAAAAGTCAATATCGAGAAATCTTTTGTGAATGTCAGCGAACTTAAAGCAGTCATACCTTTCATAGAAGCTGACGGAAACAGGATATTTCCCGACAGCTCCGGAGATTTCAACGTTTCAAGCAGCACTCAGAAGATAACTATACCGAGCTATGTGTATAATTACTCACTGATAAACCCACAAGTTAGCTATCAGCTTGAAGGTTTCGACCGCGAAAGCACCACAGTCAGCCGAAGTGAGCTTATGCCTGTAAATTATACAAACCTTCACGGCGGGGAATATCGCTTTGTATTAAACGTAAAAGACGCAATGGGACGCGGAAACAAGGAGCTTTCCGTCCGCATCATAAAAGCAAAGGCGTTCTATGAACAGTGGTGGTTCTACCTTATCTGCGGTCTGGTCGGCATACTGATAATTGAAGAATTTGTACGGCTGTATCTGCATAAAAAGACCGTAAGATTCCAGAAAAGAGAAGAAGAACAGCGCAGACTGTTCCACCAGACAGCGACAGCGCTTGTCAATGCAATTGATGCAAAAGATAAATACACACACGGTCATTCTTCAAGAGTTGCCGAATATTCAAGAAAGATCGCCGAGCTTGCAGGAAAAAGCAGTAAGGATTGCGAAGATGTCTATTATGCCGCACTTCTGCATGATGTCGGAAAAATAGGCGTCCCCGGCAGCATCATAAATAAGAACGGCAAGCTTACCGATGAAGAATACAATATCATCAAGCAGCACCCGACAAAGGGGGTTCAGATACTTTCAAGTATTACTGATTTCCCGTATCTCAGCGTAGGAGCGCACTATCATCATGAGCGATACGACGGAAGAGGCTATCCCGAAGGACTGAAAGGTACGGATATACCGGAGATAGCGAGAATGATCTCAGTTGCCGATGCTTATGACGCCATGACTTCAAAGAGAAGCTATCGTGACCCGATACCTCAGCAGAAAGTACGCGAGGAGATAGTCAAGGGCTCTGAAACACAGTTCGACCCTGTGTTTGCAGGATATATGCTGCATCTCATTGATCTCGATACAGAGTACAAAATGAAAGAAAGAGATGAAAACCAGGATAACGACGGCATTTCGGATATCACTGTCGGTGAATACAGGAGCACAGTATCAGAAGGTATCCATATATCCCAGTACATGACCACTATCACCATGGCGATAGCATCAGATGAAGAAGCTACGGGAATATCTCCTGAGCCGTCAATAATCCTTTTCGATTCTCTTGATGAGCGCGTACACAGCAGCGAAAAAGAGATAAGAGATATGCTGTATTTCGAGTACGGTGAGATAGGCTTCGACGGCCGTACAATTACCGGCGGTGCAAGAAAAATCGAAACGAAGATAAGCAGAACAGATCCTGACGAAATAAAAAACAACGGAAATTATCGTATCGAAGCAGTAAGGATAAAAGACCATGCTCTTATACGGATAATCGGCAAAAAGGATACCGTTGAGGCGGTTGCAGCTCTTCCGGACACCTCAAGATTTTTGCACATTGGTCTGACCGGAAAGCACTGCCGATACTTCAATATCAAGTCTGTAAAGGCAGAAAATGAGACTCTGGCTGACTATATTCCGAGGATAGCCGAGGAGATCAGCTATATCAACGTTCCGGCAGGAGATATACCGAATGTACAGGTTGACAATTACCGTACCGCACATTCAGCCGGAATAAAGATAAAAGACGGCCTCACTTTATCCTTCCATGCTCAAAGTCTTCCGACATCACGTCTCGTATGGCACTGCCCGTATATCGACATCTTCTCATCAAATGACGGTGTCGTCGGAGGCAGCACTTACCATGACATCGCATTCATGAGATTTGACGGAGAATTCTGGGAAAGCGATCCGAACTGCCAGGCAGACGTAAACATCACAAAGACCGATGCATTTGAAGGCTGGGATGCATGGAAAAAATTCAATCAGAACGGCTATGATACCACCGTATCGTTCAAAGTCGAAAACAACTGCATCACAATAATTACCGAAAATGCCGGTATCGCGATCAGAAATACCGCTGTGCTCCCAGAAACCGACAAGACGATATATGCGGCGATCACCGGAGATCAGTGCGCGATCACAAATATAAGGATATCCGGCTGATAAGACTGTCAAATAAGTCGCTTACGCTTGAGAAGCGCTGGGGCTCCGCCCCCGTCCCCAGCAGGACTCTGCCCTGCACCCGCTGGGGGGGCTGCTTTGATTGCCTTATATGCGCGCGTCGTGCGCGCTCTTGGGCAATCAATCGCTGCATCATGCAGCGACCCCGTCCCCGCTTCTTTCGGAACGCCGCGCAGCACGATGCTGCGGAAGTTGCCGCAAAAAAGCGCAGGAGGCGCGCATAAAAGCGGCAGCG
>CAMOKN010000250.1 GCA_946617595.1 uncultured Clostridia bacterium | reverse complement strand
TGGAGGCACTTTACAGGGAATTGCCCAGTACCTCCTCGAACAGAACCCGGACTGCAAGATCGTCGCAGTTGAGCCTCTCCACGTTTCCGCACTTCTCGGAGATGAACCCGGCCTGCACCAGATACAGGGAATAGGCGACGGTTTTATTCCGGATATCCTCGATACATCTATCATTACGGATATAATCGAAGTCTCCGACGATGACGCTATCAACACCGCACGCGAACTTGCAAGGATACAGGGATTGCTTGTCGGTACATCTTCCGGCGCCAATGTATGGGCAGCGAAGAAGATATCCGAGAAATACGGCAGGGATAAAGTCATCGCAACTGTTCTTGCTGACCGCGCGGAAAGATATTTCAGCACATCTCTTATATAAGCAGTTTGCACTCAATATCACAGTATGGTATAATCAACGTAAAGAAAGCCATGATAAAAATGCAGACCTGACGGGTAAAACTCCCGACAGATCTGCATTATTTCATATACAGAAAAGTGATACGGTATATTTATTCAATGTTTTTCAGACAGAAGCAGATATCCGTGTATCAGATTGGAAAGGAAATAAAGCACAGCGCATTCATTTTCCTGCCAGATACGGAAACGGCGCTTTACACCGCATATCAGATACCCGTCAGTAACTTCCCCGCTGCCCGTTCGTATGATCATTACCGAGCTTATACCCCGGCTTTTCAGAGCATCATAAAGAAGCGGACATTTCTTCTCGATTTCAGAAATGTCGCTGGACGTATATAGATCTTCTCCGCCAAGTTCCGTGATATCGGATACGTCAAGAGCAAGCTGTTCGTCGGTGACCGATCTCAGCCTGTTTTCACTGTCAGCAAAATAAAGATCCGGTATCTGAAGAAAATCCGTCAGAAATGTAAGCACCGACCTCATCTTCTCATGCAGTGTATTCCCGCGCTCAAAAAGCTTCTGCAGCTTTATCATATCGTCATATATATTGTGCTTGACCAGCTTTTTGATCTCGATGTCACGGTGTTTATCCGCCCGGTATATAGCATAGCAGTTGCGCCCCTTGTTTTTTCCGAGATAAAGCATTTTATCCGTAAGCGCAAACAGATCGGAGTAGTTCTCCGCATCTTCCGGGAAAGATGCACAGCCCGCAGTACAGGTAACAAATGTACTTCCCGAATCAAGGCTCACATCCTGCCTCAGAACACCGCTGTTCTCGTAAAGATCCTTAAAGAATCCCTGCTTCGCCGAAAGCTCAGTATCCCGAAGGTCTATCATCAGAAGCTCATCGCCGCCGAAACGTCCGACAATGCCGTTCTCGCCCAGTTTTCCCGCAAGAGATCCGGTCACAGCCTTGAGCACGGTGTCACCTGCTTCATGTCCGAATGTATCATTGATATACTTGAAATTATCCAGATCAATTATTGCGAATGTGAAAGGAGTCCCGGAAGATATCAGCGAATGTACAAAGTTTATGGCATACATTCGGGAAATAATGCCGGTAAGCGGATCAAGTACCTCGTCCAGAGGAGTCTCGTCAAGAAGCTTGTCAAAGAAATGGATACGGCGAAGTTTTTCTACGGTATAAACTGCCTGCTGATCTTCCGAACGCTTCTGTCTTCTCAGCACATCGGTAATATCGACAAAGCTTCCTACAAGACCGACTATCTTGTCGCCTTCATAAAGAGGTCTCTTCGATGCGATTATATCCCTTTCCTCTCCGCGCACTATACATTTTCCGTGTACTTTGTAGGTGGATCTGCCTTTCAGAACACGAAGCTCGTCCTGCTTATAAGGCTCCGGATCATTGTGCCAGCCCATATCTTCATCTGTTTTCCCGATAAGCACATCTGCGGATTCAAAGCCGTAAAAATCGAGGAATGCCTGATTTACACCGAGAAAACGGCGTTCGCTGTCTTTCCATAATACACAGTCCTGAGATGTATTTATTATGCTGTCAAACAACTCAACCGTCATGTTCATAAAAAATCACCTTATTAATGACAGGATACCGCAAATCGGTTTTCCGGGAATGATGTAATATTATCAAGTCCTGTCAGTCTGTTTCAATTTAACATAAATCATATTATAGCACACTTCCGTATAAAAATCAAGTTAAGAATCTAACGCACTGCCGTAAGCAAAACCGACCGACGCACAGGAGAATGCACCGGTCGGTTTATTGGTATTATGCATTATCAGCCGAATATCTGTCCCGGAAGCTTAAGCTTTTCTTTCGGCGGAAAGTCCTTGTCGAATTCCTCCACGTCCGCGTCATCGACATAGTAGCCTGCGGGGGTCTGATACACTCCGGCAATACCGTCCAGATAACCGGGAATTAGTTCCTTGCAGAGGAAGAAAGAAGCGTCTGCATCTTCCGGCAGATCGTGGTATCTTATGCCGAATCTGCTTGCGTAGTCAAACCCGCTCTTGCCGTAAAAGTCAATGTTCCCCTCGAACAGTACTGCGCCGTATCCGAGTTCAGCTGCCTTTTCCAGCGAGTAGTCAAGCAGTTTCTTTCCGTAACCCATGCGTTTCAGTTCC
>CAMOKN010000249.1 GCA_946617595.1 uncultured Clostridia bacterium | reverse complement strand
AAGGAATGTGTCCGTTGTGTAAATGCACCGCAGGCGCATTTACACAACATCTGAAAATCTGTTTTGCAGATTTTCAGCCAATAACTGCCAAAAGGCAGTTATTGAGGACACATTATTTATAATGCAGCTTATTTCGCGGCACGTCTATTTGTGCGGTATTGCCATTATATTATACCATTTATAACAGCTTATGTCAATTATTTTTCTCGTTTTAAGAGTTCATTTTTGAATTGTTTTTCTTGACTAATGTTTATATGTATGTTAAAATTGAACTGAATGAGAATGCTTTTGCCGCAGGCTCTGTCTGTATGCTGAGAAACGGGGTTTTTATGTTCATATATCTGAAAAAAACTGTCGGAGCGGTTATTGCCGCCGCTCTGGCATTACATACTTTTGCACCGGCATCATCTGCGCTTCAGACTGCCGAACCGAAGATCATAACCGGCACATATTCTTACTCATATTCCGATAAAAGCGGTGAAAGACTGACAGACAGCTTTATTTACCGCGATGACAGCTTCACACGTTCGTCATTTGATGAGTGTGACAGCCTTATCACGCTTTCGGCGCAGGCTGCTGTTACGTCCGGCAGCACTTACGGCGGAGGCGGGAATGACCTTATGGCGCTCCTTAGTGATCTTGAGTTTGAAGACATCTGTGTGAATGCGTACTACAGTGCTGAGACGCTTGACAATTCGGTCGCGGCAGCTGTCGGGCACAAGACTGTGACTGCTGACGGTACCGCATACACACTGCTTGCCGTTATTCCGCGAAGCTCCGGATATGAGAAGGAGTGGGCAGGAAATTTCAATGTAGGCAGCGGATATTTGCATAAGGGATTCAAAGAAGCGCGGGACGAGATACTGCGTTTTATGAAGAAATACATTTCAGAGCATGGTATCACAGGTGCGCTGAAAGTATGGACAGCCGGACACAGCAGAGGAGCTGCTGTCTCGAACCTGCTCGGAGGATTCCTTGCCGGCGGCGGTGCGGGATATTTCGGCAGTAATGTAAGTATCAGCCCCGAGGACGTTTACTGCTGTACTTTTGCAACTCCGCGCACGATAAAGAACGGCGCTTCAAAAAACGAAGCGCTGAGTGTTTCGGGTGCGCGCTCGGGAGAATACGCGGCCTGTGATACTCCCGGAGAAGCTTGGGAATATACCGGCGGCGGAACGATAAATGTGAACGACAATGCTTTCAGGGGGATACATAATTATCCGTTCAGCTATGATCTGATAACACACCTGCCTCTTGAGGCATGGGGATTTACATATTACGGGCAGATCTGCTCCCTTGACAATAACGGTGAGATACCCTATGAAAGTATGCTCGGTCAGCTTGAGAAGTCTTATTCCGCAATGTATTCCGCGATTGTCGGCAGCGGCGATTATCGCGGGTTCGGTAAGATGACTTTCGATCTTCCGTCGATGTCGCCGAAGCCTGTGGGACCGGTCACGGGCAAGGAAGGGCTGACAGCATTCGTTAAAGAGAGAATAGCGGGACTTGCTCATGCTGTTCCGGACGGGAAATATACGGATTCAGGCTGTGAAGAAGCACTTATGGCTGCCGCCGGATTATTCGGACAGGGCAATTCGCTTTCCACAGATACGGATCAGACCGATATCGGGGTATCAATAACTCCGATCTTAATGAGCCTGCTTGCCTATGCCTCTGAGGACTTGCAGGCAAGGGGAAAAGCCGCTGATGAAAACGAAGCTGCTGCGGCAGCGCTGGCGGATCTGATAAATTACTTTACCGGCGGACATCTTGATGCTGCATCATCGACACTTGACGATCTTATCGCTTCTGTCGCAAAATATATCACCGACAATGAAGACTCTGCAATGGCTGACGGGATAAAGTCACTTATGGATAATGTGCCGGAAAGCTATAAGGCAGTTATGACCGGTGTCTTTAAGAATTTTTCAAAGGATCCCGACAACGCTTCTATGGGCGAACTGCTTTTTGACTATCTCAGAGCCTGTGTATATGGTGCAGAAGCCGGCACTAAGGCTGCCGCTTCAAAAGAACTCAGCAAACCGCAGACAATAAGAAGTACACTCTGTACCGTGCTTTCCGTCGTTATCGCTCCTTCGATAACCGATACTTTCAGCGTGATAAAGGTCCTCAATTCGGGAAAATGTTCTCTGACGGACTTTGTGGGGCTGCTTATCACAAAATGGAAAAACGGTAAGGACGAAAACGGGAAGTCCGTTAAATATGATAGTTTCTCGGAAGCTGCCGATGCCGGATTCATCAGTATGACAGAAAAACTGGCTGAGACTTCTGCATACGCGGATGATCTGAATGAACGCCTGAACGTGATAAAAGCGAATATCCCGATGTTCAGAAAGATCATCATGGATCTTGTTTTCTATTCTGAAAGCGGGTTCAGCGCAGAGACGTGCATCACAAACCTTTCGACTCTTATCGGAAATGCTGGCTGTATTGCGGCGGCTCACTCAAATGAAGTATATATAGCATGGGCAAAGGCACGCGCAAGAGCAGGTGTGGGGAATGCCGACTATAAAGGAACTCACCTCCTGATCGGCAGCGGATACGGTGAATATGCCACCATAGATGATGCGGTAAAATTCATCAGTACGCGGTTAAGTGCCGGAAACAACAGCGACAGCTACGTCATAATAATAAATGACGATCACACCGAGCCAAAGCCGATAACCCTTCCGCGGGCTGATATCAGTGTAGTTATCATGACAAAGGATAATGCTGTGCTTCATCTCGGTAAGCCTACCATAAACGCAAATTGCGATCTTGTCATAGATATCTGTGCGGAGGCATCTGACGATACTGCAAAAACGCTGACTGTCAAAGCTGCTGCCGGCAGGACTGCTTCGATAAAACGGCTGAGAAGCGGACTGCCGCTTACGCTGACGGGACTGAGAACATCTGATTTTGTTCTCGATACCGGTTCTTCGTTGAATATCGCTTCCGCGATGCTGGTAAACATCGAGATAGCACGCGGAACTGTTGTTATGCTGAATGAAGCGAGATTTTCTCCCACAAAGCTGACCGGAGAGGGTATGCTTGATGTTTACGGCGTGTCATCTGTCATGGCAGCAGAGATAGAAAATGTTTCTGTCACGCTTAACCAGTATGATAAAGCTGTCGGGAAAAATTCTGTCACCCTTCTTCCGAAACTTATTGTGGGCAATGCCAGAAAACTTTCCCTCACCGTAAACGATCAGGACGGCGATCCTGCGGATATAGCCGGAAAGACAATAATGGAACTTCATTCGGACGATCATGCAGACGACATTGAAAATGTCATCATGATATCAAATACCGATGGTGAAAAAAAGCTCAGTGCCGTGCGGTACAGAAATAAGGTGCGTGCGGAATATATAGGTGCTGTAACACTTGAGTATAATGGTACGATACGTGAGTATTCCACACTCGAAAAGGTATGGCAGGTCATAGCGGAAAATGAAAGAAAATTCCCGGGAACAGAATATATCGTGGAGCTGAAAGAAAATGTTGAATTTCCGGCTGTTTCACTTCCTACAGCTGCCGGCAGCCTGAGGATCAGCGGAAACGGTCACAGCGCTTTGCTCAGGGGAATGGGTTCGCTGGCGCCGAAATACGGATTCACACTGAAAAATACAGTCATAACTGCTGTAGGCTTTAACGGTGAACCATCCGTTTTAAGGATAAATTCTTCAGTCGGAAATACGGAGATCGACGGACTCGATTTTAACGGTAAGTCACTTTCGATAAAGGGCGGTGCGGATAATACTCTGCTTCTCGGAAGATGTTCTGAGATCGGCATGATCTCAGGATTCGGAACGATAACGGTAAATCAGCCTGCCGTGATCGGAAAAAAGCTGATCGCATCAAAGCTTGAACTTTTAAGTGAAGCGGATCTGAGGATAACTTCCGGTGCCGCATTGAGAGTGAACAAATTGCTCACAGGTGTGAGCGGGGCAAGGATCACTTTTGAGGACGGTGCCGCTCCGGTGGTGCTGAACGGTGAAGTGCAGGGAGATAAGATAGCTCTTGTTTCGGATAAACCTCTTGATGACAGGGTAATTTTCAGATCAAGAGCCGATCTTTACGGAAAGTTTGATGTGAGCGGTATATCACCGTCAGCAGACGGAGAAAATATCTTCGATCTTTACAGAGTCGGCAGCGATCATTATCTTAGTATATTCAGCATAGATGTGAACGGAACCAGATTCGCTGTCTGGAACGATGCTGTAGCGTCGTTCACGGACAAAACGAAGAATTATACGCTGACACTTCTCGGTGATACCGATATCGGAGCATACATGAAGCTTCCGGCGAAGAACAAATACAAAAGCCTTGCGATCGACGGAAATGGTCATAAACTCACATTTACCGGAACTTCGGTTTCACTTACCGGAAATACACTGCTCAAAGATATAACAGTTTCGTCCGTGGATAAAAAGGCAGGAACAGAAGTTGAATGGCTGCTGAACAAGAAAGGCTATGAACTTAAAAAGGAAGGAAATGTTGTCCTTCTGAAATGCACAGAGAATTAGGGAACAGATTAAAAGCGGCAGAGAGTTACTTTGACAGACTATTTTTATTTTTCCGCCGGAACGATACGTAGAATGAAAGTGATATTATGGTCGCGGTTGTCCAGCCTATCGGCCATGCAGCCCATATCCCTGTAGAGCCGAACGGTCCCGAAAGAACGAATGCAAGCACTACCCTGAGTATCAGATCAGTGAATGTAGCTGCCATAAATTTTGTCATAAGACCGGCACCCCTCAGCACTCCGTCAGAGGCGAGCTTTGCCGCGATAACTGCATAAAACGGCGATACGATCCGCAGGAACATAACCCCCGTATCTATTGCTGTATCGGTGGGCGAATCCATAAATAGCTTCACGAGATATCCTCCCGCAAAGAAATACAGCAGCGCAAACGGTATCGAAACTGCAAGCACAAGCTTTATCGCTGCTCTGAATCCTTCCGAAATACGGTCATGTTTTCCTGCTCCGATGTTCTGGGCGGTAAAGTTTGACACACCGTTTCCGAGAGTGGTAAGTGATGTGATAACAAGATTGTTCAGCTTTACAGCAGCCGAATATCCTGCGATAACGCCTGAACCGAAGCCGTTTATCACGCCTTGTATAAGGATATTCCCGACAGATATGAAGCCCTGCTGAAATATGCTCGGTATTGCCACTGCCGCGATCTTTTTAAGTATCACAGCCGAGAATTTTTTTGGCTTCTCGTCAGTACGCAGTTCCGAGAGCCGTCTGAATACAAACAGTACCGCAAGTATGCAGCTTATTCCCTGACATATAAATGTTGCCCACGCAACGCCGTCAACTCCCATTCCGAAGCCTGCGACAAAAAGAATGTCCGCGCCGACATTTGCTGTTGAAGAAGCTGCAAGAAACACAAACGGAGTCTTTGAATCCCCCAGCGCAGAAAAAATACCGGTGGAGACATTGTAGAAAAATACGAACGGCAGACTTAAAATATAGATATTAAGATACAGCAGAGACTCCGGAAAGATATTCTCCGGAGTCTGTATTATTTTCAGAAGTCCACCGCCGGCGAGAGCTCCGGCAGCCATGAGCGCAAGACAGACTGCCCCGCTTGACAGAAGCGAGGTATAGACTGCCGTTTTCATTTCCGTTATCCTTTTGGCACCGAAAAGCTGAGATACTATGACCGAGCAGCCTATATTGCACCCGAAAGCAAATGCCAGAAATATGAGAGTTATCTCATAGCTGTTTCCGACTGCGGCAAGCGCGTCCTCACCTATGAGTTTTCCGGCAACAAAGCTGTCGGCAATATTATACAGCTGCTGGAATATTATGCTCCCGAACATCGGGAGACAAAAGTCCCTCAGCACTTTTGACGGTTTTCCTACCGTAAGATCCCTGATCTTCGCCATGGTCCCTCTCCGAGTATTCCGGCAGTACAGCACAAACAGTGTGCGGTACTGCCTTTTTTATTCTGTTCTCACTCCATGTTTTTCAGCGCAAGCACCTTCGGTATTCTTTTTATTCTGATAAAATCACATATCGTTATTATCAGATATGCAATGAATACCAGCAGGAATTCTTTTATGAATCCGTCGGGTGTCATCACAAATGCGAACCACCCGCCCAGTTTCATGAGCATTATCTTCCAGACAACACCCATAGCCGCGTATCCTAAGAATATCGCCGCGATCTCGGTCACCAGCATGACGATCGCGGTGGTGACCATGTACAGCAGAGCGATCTCCTTGTTGTTATATCCGAGTATCTTTACCATTGATATTGCACGCTCGTTTTTCTCAATGATTATCTTCGTGAGAAGATACAGTATAATAGCCGCAACTATCACGCAGACAAACTGGAAGTAAGTCATATATGCGCCCATTGAATGATCGAGCTGACGTGCAACTTTAAGCATATCGTCCGAGGTCAGCTCTTTGGCAATATACTTTTCGTCGATATCCGCGATCTTGGTATCCGACATATATCCGGTGAAATAACCGTCGTCCTTGCCGAAGACCTTATTGAATCTGTCAGGCGACATAAACACTGTTATTCCCGCAGCATAGTCGTTTATACCGTAAACGTTGAACTCATATTCTCTGTCCTCGTACTTCTCGGACAGTGTTATCGTATCACCCGTATGAACGTTGTATTTTTCCGAGAACGCTTGCGACACAAATACATCGGTGTATGCGTCCGAACCGCTGTAATAGCTTTCCGGCAGGCTGACGTAAACGCTTCCTTTTTCGATGCCGTAAACCGTGACTTCTTCGTCCATAATGTCTGAACGGTGTATCAGCGAATAAAGTGAAAAACGCTCGGCTCCCTGGGTATCCGTAGTTATCGTGTTTCCGTCGTCGTCCTCGGTCGAAATCAGGATCACCTGATCTTCGGCGAACATCATATCTTTTATCGAATCCTGATAATATGACAGCGTGACCGGCATTCCCACAGCCATGGACAGCAGCAGCATAACGAATGTTATTCCAACAAAAAGCATGATATAATTCGGTATGTTCTGAAAGAAAACACGGATACGGAATCTTGCGAAGAATTTCCATTTCGGAAGCCGTACTGCCTTTTTTCGCTTTGTTCTTTTCAGATCATGCCGCAGGAATCTCAGCGGTGAAAGCCGCAGTGTCCGTGATATTACGATAAGGTTTATCAGGAGCATCAGCACAAACGGCACCACGGTAGTTCTGACAAAGGCATCGGGAGTCCACAGTGTTTCGTAGGTCGGAAGGCTGTAGCTGTTCCGGTACATAGCCACGACAACATTCTTGAATGCCGTGTAGCCGAGGACGTTTCCCACAGCCGACGCAATTATTACGACAAGCAGGGGAGCGCTCATATAGTACCGCAGAAGTTCACCTTTTGTGTAGCCTGACGCACGGAGAGTCCCGATGACCGAGGATTCTTTTTCAAGGGTCGATGAGATAGTTACCGCAAAAATGAATGCCAGGACTGCGGTCAGTATGTACAGCAGGACACCGCCCATTGTCTTATCCGAACCCATATCGTCCGGTGCGAAAGTTATGGCGTGATTTGCGTATGCGGGAACATAGTCTTTTATCTCCGTCTTGTTTTCAGAGACAGCGGTCTGTGTTATAAGCGCTTTCAGAAAGTTGTCCGACATGACTTTTTCGCTGTTGACCCCATCGGGCTTGTTATTATAGATAAAAGCGTAGTTTGCGTGTTCGTTTCCGGAGATACGTCTGTAGCCCTCATCTGTTGTCATTGCGACATCAAATGATATTGCATCGAACATTGTGTCGGTATTGCTCTCATATAGAGTTGTATAATCAGAGAAAGCCGCAAGTCCCGAAACGGTGAATGAGGTGCTGCCGACTTTTATGGTATCGCCTGTTTTTATGCCGGCGTTGTCGGCATGCATACGGTCAATTATTATCTCATTTTCATCTGACGGAGCGCTTCCGTCAAGAATATCATACATATTCACGCTTCTGCGCTCACTGTAAACTCTTACCGTTCCGGAAGAAGACGATTTATCCGGAATGATCTCATCGTTTTCCTTGTAGAAAAGCTCATACAGCTTTACCGGAACGGGATCGGCTTCTTCGTTCAGCTCATACCGTTCGGCAAGCTCGTCATATTTTTCATCTATTTCCTTGTCGATCTCTTTTTTTGCTTCATCTTTGGCATCGTTCAGAGCATTTCTGTAATCATCGGAATCAAAAGCCTTTTCAAGAGCCTCGTTTACTGCATTTTCATAGTTTTCTTCCATAGCGGCATCGAGAGCTTCGTTTATTGCCGAATCCCTCTGTTCGGCGGTGATCTCCATTCCCATAGCTTCCGCTGCGGAAAGCTGCTCATCAACAGCTGCCGTGACTTGTTCGCGTATCGCGTTTCCGACCTGCTCGCGGACTTTTTCGGTGACTGCGTCTTTTACCGCTTTTTCTATTTCGGGTCCGGCTTCTTTATATGCTCTTTCTCTGAATACCGAAACGATATCGGCGCGTTCTCCTGTTTCTATTGCCGCAATAAGGTTTTCGTCAGCCTTTGATGAAAGCTCGAAATGTCCGTCCTCACGGTTGTATTTCTCCGCTCCGTTTTCAAGAGACTGCATCATGCTGTTGTTTGCGACATACATTCCCGAAACGAAACCTATTGTCACAACGAGCATGACAAATATCATCAGATAACGTTTCCAGTCTCGTATGCAATCACGCCAGACACGTTTATTGAGCGGATTTTTCGGACGCTTTCCCTGTTTTATCTCATTCTGCATACCGGCACCGCCTTACCATTCGAGCTCAGCGGCTGTTATTTTTCCGGAATTAAGATCATCATGCCTGATCTTTCCGTCGCGCAGCTTTATCACGTGATCCGCCATCAGTTTTATCGCTTCGTTGTGTGTCACCATTATTACAGTATTGCCGTATTTCTGGTTTACTTCTTCGATAAGCCGGAGTATTTCTTTTGATGTGGTGTAATCCAGCGCTCCGGTAGGCTCGTCGCAAAGCAGGATATCCGGATTTTTTACGATAGCGCGTCCTATGGAGACTCGCTGCTGCTGACCGCCGGAAAGCTGATTCGGCAGCTTATGGCGATGCTCGTAAAGCCCGAGTGTTCTGAGCAGTTCATCAATGTCGAGCGGTGCGTCTGACAGATATGCACCTGTCTCGATGTTTTCCTTCACGTTAAGATTCGGGATCAGGTTATACATCTGGAATACATATCCGAGATGCTTTCTTCTGTACCTTGTCAGGCTTTTCTCGTCCATTCTGCTGAGCCTGTCGCCGTTAATGAATATTTCACCGCTGTCGGCGCTGTCGATGCCGCCGAGGATATTCAGCAGGGTGGATTTTCCGGATCCTGAAGGTCCGAGAAGAACGCAGAATTCTCCCTTTCCGACGGTAAAATCAAGTCCTTTCAGGACATCCTGTTTTGTTTCTCCGCTGCCGAAGCTTTTTTCAAGCCCGCGCACTTCAAGAAATTTTCTCTCTTCTTCACTCATTTTGATCTCCTTTCGGTTAGCTTGCGCTAACAGGACTATTATACCACTATCTCAAAATGATGTCAAGTGTTTTGGGATTATTTCCTGATGTTTTCAAAGGTGCGCACGACGTTATTTTTTACGATTGAAACGTCTTTATATGTCAGGTCATATCAGCAGAATACGCCGCTGAATCCGGTGGTGTCCATGATATCCTGCACGGTCTTGTTCATATTTTCAATTCTGAAATGTGTATCTCCGTCCAGTGCCTTGTACATTATAAGAAGAACACGCAGACCGGCTGATGAGATATAATCTGTATCTTTCATATCGATACATATATCGGTGATCTTTTCCTTTTCCGCAGCTTCGCGATATGATCTCAGCAATTCAGGCGCAGTTATGGTATCGAGTCTGCCTTTCATATCTATTTCAAGCCGACCGTCAGACAGCGTCATATCAGCCTTGAAATCTTTTGTCTCACAGCTGAACGATACGTTGTCCGAAGGCTTTGGTGTCATTACCCAGAAATCCATTTTCCCGAGTGCCTGTCTTGTGCGTGCCACAGTCTCTTCCGGCAGATTTTCAAGCGAATGGAGCACATCAGGCATATAGTCCGCTGCAGGCAGAGCTTCAAGCTCAAATCCCATATCTGATATGAATTTTTTCACTTTTTCGGTGTTCTTGTCAAAGAACGTGTTGTTTGCATGATCGGCTTTTGATAAGATCGACGCTGCTTTTATTCCTAAAGAAGCAAAGTCCTCGCTATCAGGATCAATACCGAGTACATTTGCGATGATCACATTCTGCCAAGACATAAAAGTGTTGTCGCAGGTCACCCATCTGCCGCCGTATTCAAGGAGCAGGCGGCGGATATTGCCGAACACTTCTTCGAGTTCGGACTGTGAGAAGTACATCAGCATTCCTTCAGTAGTGATGAATAGTTCACCGTTCGCTTCTGCGACAGCTTCTTTCAGAGAAGCATAGTTTGTTGCATCAACTGCTTTATATGTGATATTACTGTTTTCGCCGGTGAATTTTTTTACTGCCGGTCCAATCTCATTGATAACTGCAGGAAGATCGGCACCGAAATAACGAACGCCGCTTTTTGAAAGCGTGATGCCGCGTGTTGTATAGCCGCAGGGAAGATCAAGAACACATTTTGCTCCGGTCTTTTCGATGATCTTGTTTGTTCCCGTGAATCTGAGTTCGACCAGAACGTAGAATGCCGGTATCATCTTTGTGATCAATGACAGCATCTCCTGCGGTATAGAAGTTTTTGAGACATTTTTCTGCATTTCGTCAAAGCCGAGCTCATTAAGCAGCTTTACCGAGTCCTCATCGCCTGTAGATGCCATTATCTGCAAACATGACCGTGCTGTTACAAAAACGGGGTTGACCTGTAATAAGAGATCTTCGTTTGGCATTTTTCATTTCTCCTTTTCGTTAAACTATACCGCATAAAGAGCGTGCTTAGCTGCCGAATAAGATGCGTACAAGCTGTGTGCGCCTGTCTGAGTGGTATTATCTGTAAAAAAGTATAACACAAAACATTTGAAAAATCAAGAAAAATTTGAGAGCATACATATTATTCGACCGTAAATATGTGAAGGATCCTGACAGTGAAGCAGAAAAAACGTCCCTTACCGAAAAAGTAAGAGACGGTAACCGCTGCGGGGCGTTCCCTGTACAAGTGCTTTAAATCTTCTGATAAAGTTTGTGATACGACACAAAAATCCGCCCACAGATGAGACTGTAGGCGGATTCGCCGCGGGGCGTTCCCGCTGGCACGCCATGAAGGATTCGAACCTTCGACCTACCGCTTAGAAGGCGGTTGCTCTATCCAGCTGAGCTAATGGCGCAGATAGCTATAAAAAAAGCGGCAGATGCCGGAATAAATGGAGCGGGTGATGGGAATCGAACCCACGTGTTCAGCTTGGAAGGCTGACATTCTACCATTGAACTACACCCGCATTTTTAATGCCTATTAATAATACCACACTTTTCTTGATTTGTCAAGAGTTTTCTCAAATTTTTTTATATTCTTCGCATTTTTGCAAAAAAGAGAGCCGGCAGTTGAAAAAAGCATTGATTTATCGTCTGAAATATGATATAATAAAGTATTATACAGAAAGAACAATGATACAGGAGATAAAAAAATGCCAATAAACATTCCGAGCGATCTGCCGGCGTATTCCACGCTTATCAGCGAGAATATATTTGTAATGCCTGCCGAGCGTGCTTTACAGCAGGATATCCGCCCGCTTAAAGCAGCGATCTTCAACCTTATGCCGAAGAAGATAGAGACGGAGACACAGCTTCTTCGCCTTATGAGCAACACACCCCTGCAGGTAGATATCACCCTCCTGCGCACGGAAACGCATACTTCCCGGCATACTGCCGCAGAGCATCTTATGAACTTCTACAAGACGTTCGCGGAGATCAAGGACGAATATTTCGATGCGCTCATAATCACGGGTGCTCCGGTGGAGAAGTACGAGTTTGAGGACGTGACATACTGGGACGAGCTTTGCATGATAATGGAATGGTCCAAGTCACACGCTTTCTCATGCGTCCATATCTGCTGGGGAGCTTTCGCCGCGCTTTATTATCACTATGGAATACCGAAATATACGCTTGACAGGAAGATGTTCGGCGTTTTCCCGCACAAGATACTTGTGGAAAACCACCCGCTGTTCAAGGGATTTGATGATACGTTCTATGTACCGCATTCCCGCCATTCCGAGGTAAGAAAGGAAGATATCCTTGCATGCCCGAAGCTTCAGCTTCTTGCGTATTCCGATCTTGCCGGAGTTTATGCTGTCGCGGATAAGACGAACCGCCAGATATTCATTACCGGTCACGGCGAATATGACCGCGAGACGCTGAAAAACGAGTATCTCCGCGATATGGGCAAGGGTATAACAGATGTTGATCTTCCCTACGGCTACTTCCCCGGCGATGACCCGTCACAGACACCTCCGTTCATCTGGCGTACAGCCGCAAGCCTGCTGTACTCGAACTGGCTCAATTTCTGCGTTTACCAGGAGACTCCGTTCGATCTTTCAAAGATGCCTCCGCTGGAAATATAGACAAATTCACAATGCACAATGCACAATTGTGGAGCGCGCTCTGCGCGCATATCTGAATCGTGACGAAATTACTTGTTTTGTCTGCGGATAGATACTAATTCAGCTTTGCATGAAAAAAGGGACTCCGACAAAACCGGAGTCCCTTTTGTCATTATGATATACTGCTCAGTGCTTGACCACTGCGATCTTGATATCGCCGAAAGAAAAGCTAAGACTGACACAGATCCCGTTTTCGGGAATGTTAATCATATACTTTTCAGACGACTCCTGCGGCAAAAGACCCAGTTCTTCATTCTTTGTATTTGACATATTTACCGCAAAAAGACCGTTCTGAAGATTGAGAAGTTCACCGACGCAGGCTTTGGTATAACCGTCTGTCTCGTTCAGCTCTTCACCGGAATAACGTGCGGCAATACCCACAAATCCATGCTCGGTTCCGCCTATTGCGGCTGTAGCCGACAGCGGACCGGTGATCTCCTGCACGCAGGCATAGTTCATCGAAACTGTCACGTTGCGCGAAACGCCCGAAAACGAGAAATCATCACCGAGGAACCTTATGAGGTTGCGGATAAACAGCAGTATGTAATCTGCGTAGAACTCCTTGTCCGGCATATCATTGATGCCGAGTATGCCGATCATCTCGTTCTCCATACGTTCTTCTTCAGTTTCGCCGTTTATCAGAGATGCTTTGCGCTTGTAGTCATTAAGGGCATCTTCAAACTGCTTGTTCGTGATAAAACCGAAATCTATGAGAGCCTGTCCGAGTACAAGGTTCGAGTTCTTCTGGCGCGACAGCAGGCTTCTTGCCTGCTCATCGGTAAGATATCCCTTTTCGACAGCTATCGCGCCGAAACGCTTGTCGATGGTGTGCTGTATCTCGTGGACTTCTTCTACCTGCTCGGCGCTCATATACCCGGCATCTATCGCCGCCGCTCCGAGCTTCACCTTAATCCTTGTGAGCGCGGTAAGTGCTGCATGCAGTTCGTCGGCACCGATAATTCCGTTGTTCAGAAGGTAATGTCCGAATAACTGTGTGTACATAAGTTCCCCCTTATTCCTTTAACATACGGTTTATGACCTTGAGTATGTCTTCTTCCTTTATCGGCTTCTGGAGGAACTCGAATGCCCCTTCCTTTATAGCGGCGATAAGATTGCTCTGAGTACCTATCGTCGATGCCATAACTACCTTTGAGTCCGGGTCATACCCCCGTATCTCACGAAGCGCATCAAGTCCCGTCTTCTTCGGCATTACTATATCCATAAATACAAGATCGGGTTTTGAGCTTTTGTACTGTGCAACGGCTTCCTCACCGTCAGAGGCGGTGATAATGCTGTTTATGCCTATCTTTCGCAGAACATCGCCGGTCTTTTTTATCACCAGCGGGGAATCGTCACAGATCATAACGGTTATATCCGAAATCTTCATAGCGGTTTCCTTCCTTCAACCGGCACCGCAGTGCCGGTCAGAGTTTCTGAAATATTGAGAGGATCATTCCTTTTCGAGGAACTTGTAAACGACTGCCGCAAGAGCTGCACCTACAAAAGGTCCTACGATGAATACCCAGAGCGATGCGAGGGGTGCGCCGTTGCCGTTGATAGCTGCAAATACAGCGGGGGCGATGCTTCTTGCGGGATTTACGGAAGTACCGGTAAGACCGATACCGAGAATGTGAACGAGAGTGAGAGTAAGACCGATAACAAGTCCGCCGAAGGAGCCGTGGCCTGCCTTCTTGGAGGTCACGCCGAGGATAGTGAGAACGAATACGAATGTGAGAACTACCTCAACGATAAGTCCCGCGATCGCATTTTCGTTTACGCCTGCAAGACCGTTCGCACCGAAGCCGCCTGTCTTGTCCACAACTCCGCCGAGACCGAAGATCGCAGCGAGAATGCCGGAACCTGCGAATGCGCCTATGCACTGTGCAATGATGTACATGAAGAAGTCCTTCACGCTCATACCGCCGCTTATCAGCACGCCAAGCGATACAGCCGGGTTGATGTGGCAGCCGGAGATGTTTCCTACACAGTAAGCCATTCCGACGATAACGAGACCGAATGCAAGGGCGGTGAGTATATACCCGCCTCCGCTGGCAGCGTCGCAGCCGACGAGCATTGCGGTGCCGCAGCCCAGCGTTACAAGAACGCAGGTGCCGATGATTTCAGCAATAAATTTCTTCATTTTTGGATACCTTCCTTTTTGTTTATTTTATGCGGTCAAGCCATGACCACATTAAGACCCTGTTTGCTTTCAACGGTGAAGTTCTTCGCTCCACCCTCGGAGATGACGGTTATAGTATTGCCGCTTCTTGCCGCCTTTACTCTGAGGACAGGCTTT
>CAMOKN010000248.1 GCA_946617595.1 uncultured Clostridia bacterium | reverse complement strand
CTGGTCTGTCGGTCAGCCCCTCTGTCTCGCAAGCTCGACACCTCCCCGCTGCCGGGGAGACCACGCAAGGTGAGGAGACTTGACGAAATATTCGACGCGGATGACTCGTTTTCTCTCAAATGGGTTTTTAGAGGTTCCCTTATGCTGAATACATCAAAAAAGAAAGGAGCCAATGAAATGGCAGAAAAAAGAATACCGAAAAGAAGCGAGACAGACGAAAAATACAAATGGCACATAAACGACATCTACGCCAGCGATGAAGCGTTTGAAGCAGCACTGGACGATGCAGGAAAATATCCGGAGATACTTTCAGGATATGCCGGAAAGCTTGCCGTATCTTCTTCCGCTCTGCTCGAATATATGAAGCTCGATGATGAGATCACGCTCATTGTTGATGATCTCGTGAATTACTCCAACAGAAAAAGCGATGAGGATACCTCAGTAAGCCTGTATTCGGGTTACTGTGACCGTGTGAATGCGCTGATCGTCGGGATAGTGAGCGCTTCTGCATTTGCGGTGCCGGAGATAATCTCGCTGAGTGATGATGATATTGCACGCTTTTACAGCGAACAGCCCGGACTCGGACATTACCGTCTTGCCCTTGACAGGATCCGCAGCAAGAAAAAGCATATCCTCTCCCCCGAAGAAGAGACTGTTGCAGCAATGGCAGGAGAAATGTCGGTAACTCCGTCAACTGTATTTTCAATGCTCGACAATGCCGATATCAGATTTCCCGATGCAGTCGATAAGGACGGAAACAAGCACCAGATCACCCACGGAAGCTATATTCCACTGATGCAGAGCGATGACAGAGTGCTGCGCAGATCTGCGTTTGAAAATCTTTATGCAACATACACCGGTTTTGAAAACACATACACAGCTATCCTCGGAGGGCATCTGAAAACTCTCGCGTTCAATGCGAATGTTCATAAATATGAGAACACTCTCGAAGCTGCACTCGACAGCACCGAGGTTCCCTCAGACGTTTATTTCAGATTAATAGAAGCTGTCCACGCAAATCTTGACAAGATGTACAGATATGTTGCGCTCAGAAAGAAACTGCTGAAAGTTGATGAGCTGCATTATTACGACCTGTACGCGCCCATGGTAAGCAAATCAGAAGAAAAGATCACATACGAACAGGCGAGAGATACAGTTCTTGAAGCTGTAAAGCCGCTTGGTGAGGAATACTGCTCGATCATGCGCGGAGGATTTGAAAACGGCTGGGTAGATGTATATGAAAATGAAGGAAAATGCAGCGGTGCGTATTCCGCAGGTGCGCACGTTCACCCGTTCATACTGCTGAACCACACCGATGACCTTCAGTCAGAATTTACTATTGCGCACGAAATGGGACACGCTCTTCATTCATATTATTCAAACAAGGAGCAATCCGTCACCTACTGCGATTACAAAATATTTGTTGCCGAAGTGGCATCTACGTTCAATGAGAATCTGCTGATGCAGCATCTGCTCCGCACTACGACCGACAAACGCCGCAGAGCTTATCTTATAAATTATTTTCTTGAACAGTTCCGCACGACTATCTACCGTCAGACGATGTTTGCCGAATTTGAACTGAAAATAAATGAAATGCAGGCTGCCGGAGAAGCGATAACCTCAGATGCGCTCTGTGAGCTTTACGGAAAGCTCAACGATCTGTACTTCGGTGACGGCATTGTCCATGACAAGGAGATAGATCATGAATGGCAGAGAATACCGCATTTTTATTATAACTATTATGTGTATCAGTATGCAACCGGATTTGCTGCTGCAATAGCTCTTTCCGAGCGTGTCCTTAACGGCGGTGAAAAGGAAGTTGAGGATTATCTCGGATTCCTCAAAGGCGGCTGCTCAAAGACTCCTATAGACCTGCTCAAAGGCGCCGGTGTCGATATGACCGACACTAAGGTGGTTAACGATGCCCTTGCCCTCTTCGGAACCCTCCTCGACGAAATGGAACAGCTTGTTTCTGAATAGATAATGGGGCGCTGCCCCATACCCCGGCGGGCTCTGCCCTGCACCCGCTGGGGCTCCACCCCCGTCCCCGGCAGGGTTCCGCCCTGCACCCGCTGGGGCTCCGCCCCCGTCCCCGCTACTTTTCAGTGTGAAAAGTAGCAAAAGCAAATCCCGCTCCGCGGAACTTGAAAAGTCACTTCACAATTCATGCAGATACTTTTATGAAAAAAGCAGCCCAGAACGGACTGCCTTTATTATTGTATTTACCCTGCAAATATGCTCAGAATGTGAAGTCCAACGGTTCAGTCGGAGGTTCTGTCGGTTTTGCCGGTTCGGGAGCCGGTGTCACAGGTTTTACAGGTTCGGGCGCAGGTGCTGTATTCTTTGAACCGCCGGTAAACTTCGAGAACAGCGACGGCTTCTGGAAGAACGGCGCCTTTCCGGATTCCTTCTTCGGCTGTATGTCCTGCTTGACAGGTTCAAGCTTTATCTCGGGTTCATCAGGTATCTCCTGCTTTACGGGAATTACCATGTCAGCAGGTCTTATCGGCTCTCCCCACGCATCGGGGAAGCTTGCATTGAGCGGCTCCCCTGCCGCATCAGGCTCGTTCGGCATAAGCGGAGCTCCGGCTTCGTCCGGAACTGCCGGCTGTATATCAAACGATGCGTCCATATCGTTTTCAACGTTTTCTGCAAATGCAGCATCTGCCGCTTTGAATACAGCTTCTTCCTTCTTCGGAGGCTTATGTATCATAGGAGGAACTACCTCCCCGATCTGAGACATATTTTTCAGCTCAACAGTGTGTTCGCTCGGCATTATCTGGAATTCATCGCCGGAAGAAACTGCCGTATCACTGTTATTTGCAAGCTCTGTGACCTTTCCGAATGTCTGTCCGTAATAAGCATTTTCACCGTGCTTTCTCAGATAATGCTTGTCAAGCAGAGCCTCGCTTATCCTCGTCAGTCCGAACTGGAAGTTTGTGTTGAACACTGCCATGTGTGCAACTTCTTCAAGTACGATCGCGTTCTCGACTGCTTTTTCGGGAGTTGTTCCCCATGCAAACGGTCCGTGCTGCGCTACAAGACAAGCCGGCATTTCAAGCGCGCCGATCCGCCTTCTTGCGAATGTATCTGTTATTGCATAACCTGTATTTACTTCATAATTTTCTTCGACCTGATCGTCCGTCAACTGCATGGTGCAAGGAACATCACCGTAGAAATAATCCGCATGAGTTGTACCGTAAGCGATTATATCAAGTCCCGCCTGCGCCCATATCGTTGCATAGCGCGAATGAGTATGCACAACTCCGCCTATCTCCGGAAATGCCTGATACAGCACGATATGGGTAGGTGTATCTGAGGACGGGTTCAGCTCACCCTCAACTACTCTTCCGCTCATATCAACTACCACCATTTTATCCGGTGTCAGCTCGTCATAAGATACGCCGGACGGCTTTATTACTATAAGATTTGATTCTCTGTCTATTGCGGAAACGTTACCCCATGTAAGAATTACAAGTCCGCTGTCACGCAGCTGTATATTGGCTTTACATACACGTTCCTTTAGCTCTTCTAACATTCCGGACCTCCTGATTATACGAAAAAAATATATTATGACCTGCATGAAGCAATTTCATTTTCGGTCACTAATACATATAATTATTATACAACACTTCCCTGATTATTTCAACCATTTATTTAATTTTCTACAAATGATAATAAACAAGCTCCCTATTTTTGTCTATTTTGACAAAAACAAGAAGCAATTTTTCATCTTGTCCCCATTTATCAGACAGATAAATAGAAAATATTATTGGGTACCTCTAAAAACCGCTTTGAAAAGAGAAAATGTGGCAGCCGTGTCGAAGACGAGGAAAGGCTCCGAAGGCTTGCTGGTCTGTCGGTCAGCCCCTCTGTCTCGCAAGCTCGACACCTCCCCGCTGCCGGGG
>CAMOKN010000247.1 GCA_946617595.1 uncultured Clostridia bacterium | reverse complement strand
GGAGTGAGGGGGGGTGGAGGTGTCAGGGGTGGAGGGAAACTGATTTCCCCGTGCGGAAAGGTGTTTTCTTCCTTCCATTCTCCCCAGTCTCAAGCGAAGCGGCTTTTCTCAAGCGAAGCGGAAGATCTCAAGCGAAGCGACTTTTTCAATCTTGCATAAAGCAGGATCGAGACAGCGGAGGTCAGGAATTCCGCGATCGGGAAAGTGAACCAGACGAGCCATGCGTTCTGTGCCTCTCCGCCGGACATCGCCGCAAAGAGCCATGCAAACGGGAAAACGAATACCAGCTGCCTGCCGAGGGAGACTATGAGAGAGCAGATGCCGGATCCGAGAGCCTGGAATACTCCCTGAAAAGCAATGTTTATTCCCGCAAAAACAAAACATACAGATATGATCCTCATTGCGCTGATGCATAGAGTACCGGTAATGCCTGAAAGCCCGAATATTGATGTGAAAGGTTCGGCAAATATCTCCATTGCGGCAGTGCCGGCAGCCATGATTATCATCGTGTAAAGATTACCGTATTTTACGGAGTCGGTGATACGCTGATCGTCGCCCATTCCGTAGCTGTAGGCTGTTATCGGCATTATCGCGTCCCTCATTCCGAATGCCGCAAACAGAAGGAACTGCATCACCTTGTAGTAAAGTCCATAAGCAGTCACCGCTTCTGCCGCAATTCCGCCGAGAACGAGGTTCATTCCGTATGTCATGACCGAGATCAGTGCCTGTGAAATTATTGCCGGAAGCCCTACTGCGTAGATCTGTCTGATTATGCGAAGGTCGGGACGCAGGAATCTGAAACCGTTGGTTATTTCCTTGTTCACTTTCAGGTGGAATACAAAGGCAAGCGCAAACGATACAATCTGTCCGATGACTGTTGCATACGCAGCGCCCTTCACTCCCATTTCAGGTAATCCGAACAATCCGTATATCATTATCGGATCAAGTATTATATTCGTTACAGCGCCTGCTATCTGGGCTATAGTCGAATATACCGAATGTCCCGTTGACTGTAATAATTTCTCATATATTGCGAAGAATGACATTCCGAATGAGAATATACAGCATATCCTCAGATAGTCTGCACCCATAGCCGCCGTTTCGGTATCGCTTGTCTGAGAACCGATGTACAGGTCTGTTCCGAATATCCCGAACATCAGGAATGCGGCATATATCAGCGCTGACATGAATGCGGCATTTCCGGCAGTGCGGTCTGCCTGCTCCTTATTGCCGCTGCCGAGACTTTTGGCGGTGAGAACATTTGCACCGACACCGGTGCCGATACCGATCGCAACCATAAGTATCTGCATCGGGAATGCCAGAGTAAGCGCATTAAGTGCCTGTTCACCGCCCGAAGCCATATTTGACACGAAAGCGCTGTCAACTATGTTATACACAGCCTGCAATACCATAGAAATTATCATCGGTATGCCCATTGACAGCATAAGTTTTTTTACCGGCATCACTGACATTTTAGAATTTTCCATATTTACCTCCGAAAAAATAAAAGTGCAGCTGAGCGGATACCGGTCAAGCCGGACTTACGCTTTCGCTGCACACTTTTCTATTACAATTTTATCACAACACGCCCTGAATTTCAAGCTAAAAATTGTTCAGGACTGAAAATTCGTTCATAATTCTGTGTCGGAGCTGTTGAAAACATCTGAATTTTCTGCAAATTGACAGGTCATTCTTCGGAAAAGCCGAGCTCGTTCACCCATCTTGCGATGACAAGCGGCTGCATATTGGTGAGGATCTTTCCTTCTTTTATCACAGCAGAATCCGAAACGCTCGGTTTAAGATCCTGAACCGCTTTTCCGAACTTTGTTCCGTCAGATGTTGCAAAAAGAATTATAGTCTTGCCTGAAAAATCGTAGCTTTCAAGGAATGTGTTTATGATAGTCGGAGCTGTGTACCACCATATAGGAAATCCCAGGAAGATCGTGTCATAAGCGGCGATATCCGCATTCTTGTCAGCGATCGCCGGGCGGGACGCCTTGTCCTTCATTTCAACAGTGCTGCGGGATTCCTTGTTGCGGTAATCAAGGTCTTCATCGGTATAGGGGACTTCCGGTTTTATTTCATAAAGATCGGCACCGGCGGCTTTGGCGATGACCTCCGCTTTTTTTGCCGTAACCCCTTTTGTGCTGAAATATGCTACCAATACTTTGCTCATTATACTATCCTCCTGCTGTAATGATATTTTGTCCGTCTGAAAGACGAATTGAACTTGACATAAAGGAATGTGTCAATTGTAAAAACACACTGAAAGCGAGTTTTCACAACATCTGAAAATCTGTTTTGCAGATTTTCAGCCAATAACTGCCAAAAGGCAGTTATTGGGGACACATTAATTATAAACATTTTTTACGTGAATGTCAATAGGCTGGTGTTCAAAACCGGAAGCAGATCTGAAGAACATACAAGCGAAAGAAACCGGGGAGAAATTGATATCTCTTGTAAAACAAGCCGGATCATTCAGGTAAAACAAAGCCGGATCATTCAGGTTTTGCTTGCATTATGTGCATAAATCTGGTATAATAAAGGCAATATCGCAGTCGGACCAAACAGGTATCTCATCATCTTCATCAAGTTAAATTATGGGAACTCTCGGTTTTTGCGGCACATTCTGAACAGAAACGAAAGGTAGAACGGCAATGGATAAAAAAACACTGCATGAAAAAAAGGAGGAAGTCCGCGGCGCAATAAAGTCTGATCTTGAAGAAATGAAGACCGAGATGCTGAATAATGAATATGCGGCAAACGAAGTCAGAAAGATAAGCGGCGTGAAGAAATACTTCAAAAGTCTTCTCGATATGAGGGGCGATATGATGTGCTATGATGACATCAGCCGCATGATGGACGAGAATACAGAAATACACGGATCTAATATGTGGATCCTTATGCTTGCAATTTTCATCGCATCTATAGGACTTAATGTAAATTCTCCCGCTGTTATTATAGGTGCAATGCTTGTGTCACCGCTGATGAGCGGTATTATGTCAATGGGCTACTCACTTGCTGTAAGGGATATAAAGCTGCTTGAAAAAGCGGCTGTAATATTCGGAACACAAGTCGCGATAAGCCTTATCACATCGACTGTTTATTTTTTGATCTCTCCGCTTTCAAAACCGACAGCCGAGATGATAGCAAGGACAAGTCCTACCGTGTGGGATGTGCTTATAGCGATGTTCGGCGGTATCGCCGGTATGATCGGAAACACCCGCAAGGTCAAGGGAAACGTGATTCCCGGTGTTGCAATAGCTACCGCGCTGATGCCGCCGCTGTGTACTGTGGGTTATGGTATAGCAAGGCTCGATCTTAATTTTATACTCGGAGCAGGGTATCTGTTCCTGATAAATACGCTGTTTATTGCACTTTCGTCCGCATTTGTGGCAGTAGTCCTGAGAGTTCCGCATGTCCGCAAATTATCGCCTGAAAGACAGAAGAAGGTCAATATCTGGCTTACAACTATCACTGTTATCGCAATAATCCCAAGTGTTTATATCGGTGCAAGAACTGTTGTTAATTCGGTAGTAAGCGCAAATATAGACAGCTATATCAAGAATGAGTTCGTTTTTTCAGAATCGCAGGTAGTGATGTCGGATACCGATATGGACAATCAGGTGATAAACGTTTCTATAATAGGTGAACATATTTCCGATGAGATGATAAAAATGTTGTCAAATCAGCTCCCGAATTACGGTCTTGCGGATTATACGCTCAGGGTGACACAGAATATGCTGCCGGATCTCAGCGGGACCGATGACAGCGAGCGCATCACTATTGCTGTACAGGAAAGTCAGATCAAAGAGCTTAAAGAACAGCTTGCTCAGAAGGAAAGGGAATACAGCGAGCTGCAGAGCGAACTTAACAGTATAAAGTCCGATAACAGCAAGGGCACCGATATCTCTGATATTGCGAATAAAGCGTCTGAGATATTTACAGAACTTAAAAACTGCTCATGCGGATATATGTCCGACGGTGACGGATATTATTTCATACTTACTGCAAACGCTGATACCGCAGTCGATGAGAAAAGAATTGAAACTATCCGCAACTGGCTTCGTACAGAAACAGGGATCGGAGAATGCTTTGTGACCATAACACATTAAAGGGAACCTCTAAAAACCCATTTGAGAGAAAACGAGTCATCCGCGTCGAATATTTCGTCAAGTCTCCTCACCTTGCGTGGTCTCCCCGGCAGCGGGGAGGTGTCGAGCTTGCGAGACAGAGGGGCTGACCGACAGACCAG
>CAMOKN010000246.1 GCA_946617595.1 uncultured Clostridia bacterium | reverse complement strand
AAGCCTGCGTCATTTCTGTACAATCTGACGAAAAGTCTGACGGCGCAATTCACGTACAATCTTTGTGCGGTATAGCCTATACTGATATCGCACAGACTTTTTATTTGCGTCAGAGAGTAAAGTTTTTTGGAAAGGGGTTTGGGGGAGAACCTTTTGTTCACAAAAGGTTTCCCCCAATCTCGAGCGCAGCGACTGGCTGTGTTTCTCGAGCGCAGCGACCTCTCAGCGCTCTCAAGCGGCAGCGACCAATCTGACACACGGAGGTGACGTATCTTGTCACTGGACGGGGCATTTCTGCACTGTATAGTACGGGAGATGCACGACAAAAAACTGATAGGTGCGAGGGTTGACAAGATACATCAGCCTTCGCGCGATGAAATAATAATAGCACTGCGGAGATCCGACGGCGCGGAAAAGATACTAATGTCCGCGGAAAGCTCTTCTGCGAGAGTATGCATTACATCTGCAGCACCTGAAAACCCTAAGCAGCCGCCGATGTTCTGTATGCTGATGCGAAAGGCGCTGTCGGGCGGAAGGCTGACCGCAATAACGCAGGACGGACTTGAACGCATCATAAACTTCGACTTTGAATGTACCAATGACATCGGCGACCTGTGCGAAAACCGCATCGCCGCCGAGATAATGGGAAAGCACAGCAACATCATTCTTATGACCCGCCGTGACGGCGTATGGCGGGTGATCGACAGCATAAAACGTGTAACAGACGATGTTTCGTCTGTGCGGAGAGTGCTCCCCAATATAATCTACGAGCTTCCTCCCAGAGAGCCGAGACTATGCCTTACGGGCTGTGACCTTTCAACGATCGGAGATGCACTTGCTCCTTATAAAGACCGTCCGCTCGCAAAAGCACTCATGTCGGTTTTTGAGGGAATTTCTCCCATTTTTGCAAGAGAATGTGCGTACAGTACCGCTAAAGATGTTGATATTACTGTAGGCGCTCTCGATGCAGCAAAACTGGAAAAGCTTGCGTTCTTCCTGCGAAGAAGCGCCGCTCATATCGAAGAATATGACGGCTGCACCATGGTAAGCGAAAAAAACGGAAAACCAAAGGATATGTGCTTCGTTCCTGTGACCCAATACGGTGCGGAGATGCTCGAAACTCCGTATGAAAGTCCGTCAGCGCTGATCGACAGATTCTTTGCCGAACGTGCAAGTGCAGACAGGGTGAAGCAGCGCTCCGGCGATCTCCTGAAAACCATATTAAACATCTACGAACGCATTTCACGCAAGCTCGAACTGCAAAGGCAGGAGCTTGAAAATTGTTCGGAAAAAGAAAAATTCCGGCTGATGGGCGATATTCTCAGCGCAAATATCTACCGCTGCGAAAAAGGCATGAGCGAGATGACCGCCGAGGATTACATCAACGGCGGCGATATCACTATCCCGCTCGATGTGCGCCTTACTCCCTCCCAGAACGCCCAGAAGCTGTACTCGGAATACAAAAAGCTCGATACCGCAGAAAAAATGCTCACAAAATTCATAGCTCAGGGTGAAAATGAGCTTATGTACATCGACAGCGTTTTCGACGCGGCTTCACGCGTCGGAAGCGGCGCAGGAAGCGAGGCTGCGATATATGAGATCAAGCAGGAACTTATCGGGACAGGATATATCCGTTCAGCAAAGACCGAGCGTAATGCAAAAGCACCGAAGGCTCTCCCGCCGCTGAGATTCAGGTCAAGCGACGGATTTGAGATCCTTGTCGGACGAAACAATCTCCAGAACGACAAACTCACGCTGAAGACCGCCCTCCCGAACGATATGTGGCTGCATACGCAGAATATCCCGGGTTCGCACGTGATAATCCGTGCGGAAGGCAGAACGATACCCGACAGCACGATAGTCGAGGCTGCCCGGATCGCGGCTTCATGCTCAAAAGGACGAAGCGGAACAAAAATACCGGTCGATTACACACTTGCAAGATTCGTCAAAAAACCGAACGGCGCAAAACCCGGAATGGTCATATTCGTGAACAACAAGACCATACTCGTTGATCCAAGCGAAGAACTGCTCGAACAATTAAGAATTACCAATCAGGATATACGAAAGGACACAGCAAAATGAAGAAAGAACTCGCAAAAACATACTCCCCGAAGGATTTCGAGGAGCGTATCTACAAAAACTGGGAAGAAAAGAAATACTTCCACGCAGAACGCGATCCCGAAAAGAAACCCTACACGATAGTTATACCGCCTCCGAATGTCACCGGACAGCTCCACATGGGTCATGCACTTGACGAAACTCTTCAGGATATACTTATACGCACAAAGAGAATGCAGGGATTCTCAACCCTCTGGCTGCCGGGGACCGATCACGCTTCTATAGCAACAGAAGCAAAGGTCGTTGCAAAAATGAAATCCGAGGGTCTTACAAAAGACGACGTGGGACGTGACGGATTCCTCGAACGCGCATGGGACTGGACTCACGAATACGGCGGAAAGATACAGAACCAGCTCAAGAAGCTCGGCTCGTCCTGCGACTGGGAGCGCGAGCGCTTCACTCTCGATGACGGCTGTTCTGAGGCTGTTCAGAAGGTATTCATAGACTATTATAAAAAAGGACTCATTTATCACGGCGAAAGAATAATAAACTGGTGCCCGAACTGCAAGACCTCGATATCCGATATCGAATGTGAATATGAGGAACAGGAGGGTCATTTCTGGCACATAAACTATCCTCTCGCGGACGGCAGCGGATATGTCCAGATCGCAACTACGCGTCCCGAGACTCTTCTCGGCGATACTGCCATAGCCGTTCACCCCGATGATGAGCGCTATAAGAATATAGTCGGCAAAATGGTAAAACTCCCCCTTACCGACAGGGAGATACCAGTGATCGCTGACGAATATGTTGAAATGGATTTCGGAACAGGCGTTGTAAAGATCACGCCCGCACATGACCCCAACGACTATGAAGTCGGACTGCGCCATGATCTTCCTATCATAAACGTGATGAACGATGACGCAACAATAAACAAGGAGTACGGCGGCAAGTATGCCGGAATGGACAGATATGAGGCAAGAAAGGCTATGGTAGCCGACCTCGAAGCGCAGGGACTTCTTGTAAAAGTCGAAACTCACGTTCACAATGTCGGTACCTGCCAGCGCTGTCATACTGTAGTTGAGCCGAGATGCTCAAAACAGTGGTTCGTGAAGATGAAGCCGCTTGCTGAGCCGGCTATAGATGTTGTAAAGAGCGGCGAGCTGAAATTTGTTCCGAAGCATTTTGAGAACAGCTATCTGCGCTGGATGGAAAATATCCGCGACTGGTGCATCTCCCGTCAGCTCTGGTGGGGTCACAGGATCCCTGCATACTACTGCACAAACGAGGACTGCAAAAATGAAGTCATCAGCGAAACTCCCGTTTCGGTATGCCCGAAGTGCGGAAAGCCGATGAAGCAGGACGAAGATACGCTCGATACATGGTTCAGCTCCGCACTCTGGCCGTTCTCGACACTCGGCTGGCCGCATGATACTGAGGATCTGAAATACTTCTACCCGACAAACACGCTTGTAACGGGATATGATATAATATCATTCTGGGTATCGAGAATGATATTCTCCGGACTTGCACACACCGGCACAAAGCCGTTCGATACCGTACTTATCCACGGACTTGTACGCGATGAGCTGGGACGCAAGATGAGTAAATCTCTCGGAAACGGCGTTGATCCGCTGGAGATCATAGATCAGTACGGCGCGGACGCGCTGAGATTTGCGCTTGTTACCGGAAACAGCCCCGGAAACGATATGCGCTGGACTGTGGCAAAGGTAACATCAGCCCGCAACTTTGCAAATAAACTGTGGAACGCTTCACGATATATCCTTATGAATCTTCCGGAGGACATGGAAAAAGCGGAGCTTCCTTCCGAGCTTCCTATCGAGGACAAGTGGGTGCTTTCACGCTGCAACAGACTTATAAAGGAAGTCACCGACAACATTGAGAGCTTTGAGCTCGGCATCGCGCTCGGAAAACTTTATGACTTTATCTGGGACACATACTGCGACTGGTACATCGAGCTCACGAAGCCGAGGATCGCGCAGGGCGGTGAAACTGCAAGAGCTGCACAGAACGTGCTTGTCTATGTTATGAGAGATATTCTGAAGCTCCTGCACCCGTTCATGCCGTTTATTACCGAGGAAATATGGCAGTCGATGCCTGTTTCCGGCGAAGCTGAGAGCATAATGGTATCAAAATGGCCGGTGTATGATGAAAAGCTTGATTTCGCGGCAGAAGAAGTTGATTTCACCAAAATAATAGATGCTGTAAAAGCAGTACGCGCAAAGAGGACAGAACTGAACGTTCCGCCGTCAAAGAAGGTCACGATGCACATTGAAACAGCGGAGAATGAACTCTTCTCGTCCTGCGCTGTATTCTTCGAGAAACTTGCCGGTGCGTCGAATGTTGAAATATCCGAAAAGATCGGCGATACCGCAAGCATGGCAAACGCAGTAACATCTGCCGCAAGAATTTTCATGCCGCTCGGCGAACTCGTTGACACAGAAAAAGAACTCGCAAGACTCGAAAAAGAAAAGAAGGCTGTCGAAAAAGACCTTAACTTCCTTAACGGAAAGCTGAACAACGAAGGTTTCCTCTCGAAAGCCCCCGCTCAGCAGATCGAAAATGAGCGTGCAAAACTCGCAAAAGCACAGGAGAAAATGGCAAAGATCGAAGAGTCTATCACCGCTTTGAAGAGTCTGTAAGATCGAAGAAGACCCGGAGAAAAGAGAAAGTAAACCCCATATTTCGGAAGTTTTCTTTCGTATGCGCCGCGTCCATGCGGCGCTTTAGAAAACTTCCTTATGACATCCGTGTCTTTCGGAAGTTTTCTTTCGTATGCGCCGCGTCCATGCGGCGCTTTAGAAAACTTCCTTATGACATCCGTGTCTTCCGGTCGAAGCTTCAGGAAGGCTGATACCTGAGCGAATAGTATCGGCTCACTATTATACAATACTAAAGGGAACCTCTAAAAGCACAGAGCAAATTACAAACCGCTCTGTGCTTTATTTTCGAGAAGAGACTTTCCGCTGCCGGCGGATTACGTATTACAGGTAATTACAAATTGTTTAAAACCTTCAAAAATTTATAAAAATAATTATAAACATTGGTAATTTTTTTAACAAAACTATTGATTTTTTTCAGCTCAGGTGATATAATGAATATAAAGGTAATACCGCACAAAGAGTATGCATTTATTTGCGTGCTGCTGCCTTTATACATCTGTTATTGATAAATATATGGAGGAAAATTATGAAAGACGATCTCAAACAGCTGCTCTTCGCGTTTGATTATGCACTTATCCCGCCCGGACACGGCGATGAGGCTACAAAAGCACTGAAAAACTTTATGTCCGCTATCAAAAAGACTGATAACGAGATCAGAGTTTCAGCGATCTCATTCAACGAGGCTCCGGAGATCAAAATAGTAAATACACCTATAGAAAAAATCAAACTGCCGAAATTCGGTATAGGCTCAAATAAGACCGGCGCCTGCTCTATGCTCGACAAGACCTCAAAGCTTATGGACGATATAGGTGTGCGCCTTACAAATACCCCCGAAGAAGAAAGACCTTCAAAAATAATCATGACGATCATTGTGTTCGGACGTGATAACGCAAGCAAGAACTGCACCTACGATCACCTCAGAGAAATGATCGCTCACCAGAGAGATGTCTATAAGTGGAAGTTCTACCTTATAACCGATTTCTCCATAAACATGGAGAAGCTCGGTATCGCCGAAGACGACACTATAATGATAAAGCATACAAACGGTGACTGGTTCAAAGAGCCGTTTGAACAGCTTTCAGACAAGATAGTGAAGCTTTTGCAGGAGTAATGCGTTTGGCACCGTGCGGATATCTGCGCACGGTGTTTTTTTGAAAGAGGGTGATGCTTATGCAAAAAAAGATCGAAAAGATCAAAATGCATCTCAGAAATGCGGAATATCTTTTTGTGGGTATCATAGTATTCACCGCAATATCCGTCTCGATAATGCTGATGATCTACATTCCCTCCGCGTCTAATCTGATAAACAGCTATGCAGAGACAGTGGTGCAGAATTCGTCTATGGGAAGCAGAAATATTTCAGATGAATATTTCAGCCGGAATATGACATATCTGCTGAACTCCGAACACTCGTTCTATGACATTGATATTTCTGATGATGACGCTGTAAGAGAAATGTGCATCAAAATTGCCGACGGCGGCGATTTCCGGCATATAGGCTTCACCCGTATCACAGGAGATACCATAAGCAGCACCGGAGGTGCCGAAAATACATCAAGCCGTGTTTTTATCCGCAAGGGGCTTGCGGGCGAGGACAGCGTTTTCGCCCATATAGCGTGCGATTTCGACAACAAGATATGTGATATGTACAGCGTACCTGTAAGAAACAGCTCCGGTACTCTGCTCGGAGTTCTTTCCGGCGATATAGATTCGTTCTCGTTCTCTTCAATGCCGGTAGTCGATATCGCCGGAGACCGGAACTGCTACTTCATACTTAATTCAGACGGTCGGGTACTGTACTGCTCAGCGGAAAACAAAGCGGGATTATCCGAGGGAGATGATCTTCTCAAACTGATTTCAGATAATAAAGTGAGCAAGGAAATAGAATATTATCTTAACAGTGTCACAGAAGAAGAATTCAAGAATATTAATATCGGCAGCACCGAATATATGGCGGCATTCTCACCGATGCAGGGAAAAGACTGGACGTTTGCGGCAATAATACCAAAGTCCGTGGTGATGTCATCGTTCAATACACTGATAGTATTCACGGTAGGCGCGCTCGGAGTAATGGCACTGCTGCTGACAATAACATCTGCAATTATTGCTCTGCGCATAAAGCAGACCAACAATGAGATAGGCGATGCGGTAGAGGACAGCTTCAGAAAACTGTACGTTGACAGCATTACCGGTCACGATACAGTAGAGAAATTCAGGGAGAACTACGAAGCGGCTATGAAGGACACGGCTTCGGGACACGCCCTGATCTCACTTGATGTTGACAGATTCAAAGCGGTAAATGATACATTCGGGTTCGATGGCGGAAACGAGATCATCAGGCAGCTTTCGGGCGTGATAAAACGCAGTATCGGTAAAAATGACTTTTTTATGCGCAGTAACGGCGACCTCTTTTACATACTTGCGGAATTCACTGAGAACAGCAGCCTTGCGGAGCTCTGCGAACGCATCATATCCGATGTGGACTACCAGATCACATCGATCAAGCTTACTCTGTCAATAGGTATTTATATAATAGATGATCCTAATATAAAATCCCGTGTTGCTGCGGACAGGGCGGACATGGCGAGAGAATCGACAAAGGGCAGGAAGGAGAGCAGATATGTGTTCTTCGACAGCTCTATGCTCCGCAAGATACGCAGGGAAAAGAAGATAGAAGATATAATGGAGGATTCGCTGGCACTCGGAGAATTCCTCGTATATCTCCAACCTAAATTCGGGCTCGGCGAGCAGAATAACGTTGTAGGTGCTGAAGCTCTTGTCCGCTGGAAGCACGAAGGAAAGCTCATTCCTCCGGGTGAGTTTATACCGCTCTTTGAGAAGAACGGATTTGTAAACAAGATAGATTATTACATCTTCGAGGAAGTCTGTAAGCTTCAGAAAAAGTATATGTCCATGGGATATAAGCCCAAGGTGATATCGGTAAATATGTCCCGGACGCATATACATCAGCCCGGATTTGTATCCGAGCTTGCGGCAATGTGCGAAAAATACGAAGTCGATACAAAATATCTTGAGATAGAGATAACCGAGAGTGCGGCTTTCGAGGATATGGAAATTCTGTGTGACATTTTCAAGGAGATCAAGAAATACGGTTTTCATGTGTCGATAGATGATTTCGGTACCGGATATTCTTCGCTGAATATGCTGAAAGATCTGCCGGTAGATGTGCTGAAGATCGACCGCTCGTTCCTCACGGAGAATGCAGACGAAAATGAAAGTGCAAGCGTTATCATCGGCTGTGTGGTAACTCTCGCCACTGCTCTCGGCATACGCACAATATGCGAAGGCATCGAGACAAAGGAGCAGGCGGCTCTGCTTACCAAGCTGGGCTGCAATATGGCGCAAGGCTTCTATTTTGCACGCCCTATGCCCGTCTCGGATTACGAACAGCTTACTTACGGAATATAATTAAAGGTGGTGCGGCAGTTGGCAGATGAAGATGCAATAGTACAGAAGATAGCAGACATAATCGACAATGCATCAGAGTCTCTTTTTGAAGCTATCCGGTACTGCTATATGATAGCGGACGAGGATTTTTACAATATTTCCGTAAAGGATATTTTCAAGATAGGACTTGTGGATATAACAAATCCGGACTGCTTCCGTCATCTCGGACTTGAACTCGACCCCGCAAAGATCGGAGAAATGGGCGAGAACAAATTCCGCGAGGTATTGGAGATCATAAGGTACTGCTTCGCGGTGCGCCTGCCGTTCGCAAAGCGTGACGCTCCAGAGAGCGATATACGTGAAAGCCAGATAAAGCAGGTATATGATGTGCTGGCGGATTACGGATTTTCAAATCCTGACGGGATAGTTGTCGAAAGCTATAAATCAACGTCATGGCTTGCAAAGACAAAAAAGCCTGAACCGCAGTTCGATACCGAATGGTTCCGCAGCTGGATATACACATACGGGCATGATCTCGCGGCTATCAATAACCGCAATATGTTTGTTCTCGGCTGCGCTGACGCTCTGTTCCCGCTTTATTATTCATCTCTTAAAGAAAGGCTTGTGCGTGAATTCAACAAGTACGGAACTGTATGATGAAAAGAAAGATACCTGCATTCTCAGCATTTATACTCTCTGCGGCAATTCTGATATCCGGCTGCGGAAATGACAGACCGCCGGCTGCGGCAGAAACAGATACAGCACAGACTTCTGTTTCTGTAACACAGCAGCAGACAGAAGAAACTCAGGAACAAACTTCCTCACAAACATCAGAAACGACTGCCGCAGAGACATCGCAGCAGTACGAAAAAGGAGTGAATCCCGTGCGCACAGCAGAAGAACTTGCCGGAAAAAAGGTGATAGCTCTCACATTTGATGACGGACCCAATACCGGAGTTACGAACGAAATACTCGATATTATTGAGGAATACGGCATAAAAGCGTCATTCTATGTCATAGGACAGAACATAAATGAGGAGTCCGCAAAGGCTATGCAGCGCGCTCATTCACTCGGCTGCGAAATAAACAGCCACAGCTTCACCCACAGCTATATGAATGAGATGAGCGCAGAGGATATCACAGATGAAATGGAGCGCACAGCTCAGCTGATATATGATTATGCCGGTGAATACCCGAAATTCTTCCGTCCGCCCTACATCGCCGTGAACACAACAATGTATGACACGATAGACCTGCCTTTCATAAGCGGAGTCGGCTGCAATGACTGGGACGACAAAGTCAGTGTCGAAAAGCGTGTAAAATTCCTGACCAAAAGGGTTACAGACGGAGAGATCATTTTAATGCATGACGCTGCCGGAAACGAAAAAACTGTCGAGGCTGTCCGTCAGGCAGTCCCTCAGCTCCTCGAAGACGGCTTCGAGTTCGTCACAACAGAAGAACTCTTCATAGCAAAAGGCATCACCCCTGCGGCAGATAAAGAGATAATCTACAGCTACGCCACCGAAACAGGCTGGCAGCAGTGAGATCACGTCGCTGCCACTTGAGAGTTTGGTCGCTGCCGCTTGAGAGTTTTGTCGCTGCCGCTTGAGAGTTTGGTCGCTGCCGCTTGAGATTTGGGGGAAGACATTTTTTTTTAAAGGATAGTCGTCGAACCCCCCACCCTCATCACTAAACACTGCACATACATCCTCCATATCCCGGCTCATGTATTACGTT
>CAMOKN010000245.1 GCA_946617595.1 uncultured Clostridia bacterium | reverse complement strand
GGCGTTCGGTATATCATATATAGACAAATTCACAATGCACAATTCACAATGCACAATTATGGAGCGCGCTCTGCGCGCATATCTGAATCGTGACGAAATTACTTGGTTTTGTCTACGGATAGTTACTGATTTAGTATCGGTATTGTATCAGCTGAGTTTGCGCGGATATTCTTCTCATTGGCAGTTTGCCGAAAGTTGACCGCAGGCTGCGTTTACCGAAGCACCAAGCTCACGGCGCATTGTGACGCCTATGCCGTTCTTTTTCAGCACGTCATAGAACCCCATTATCCGCTCATGCGGGCTGCATCGGAAGGCCGTATTTCCTGTATCGTTGTAGCGTATAAGGTTGACGTAAGCATTCATACCTTTCAGCAGACCGGAAAGCTGCTGTGCGCATTCGTCCGAGTCGTTCACACCGTCAAGCATCACATACTCGAATGTTATGCGGCGGTTGTTTTTTTCGGAATAGTATTTCGCAGCTTCTATCACTTCCGCTGTCCTGTATTTCTTCGTGACCGGCATGATCTTTTCGCGCAGCTCATCATAAGGCGCGTGAAGGCTTATCGCAAGGTTGACGGGGGTGCGGCTGTCGGCAAGCTCATATATTTTCGGCACTAAACCGCAGGTTGACAGAGTGATGTGCTTTATGCCGATATCGAAACCTTTCGGATACATCGCGATATCTACAAAGTCCAGCACGTTTGAAATGTTTTCAAGCGGTTCGCCTATCCCCATTATTGAGATACCCGTGATCTTTTTTCCGCTGATGCGCCTTATGGCAAGCAGCTGCTCCGTCATCTCGCTTACTGTAAGATCACGGCGCTTTTTAAGCTTTCCGCTCATACAGAACGCACAGCCCATATTGCAGCCGACCTGTGTTGAAACGCAGACATTATACCCGAATTCATGCTTCATAAGCACCGATTCGACAGTGTTTCCGTCGCCCAGCGCAAAAAGGTACTTGTCAGCCGTTTCAGATGTAAGCACCTTCATACATTCAAGCTCTCCGGTATAAAAAATGCCGGAGAGCTTTTCTGTCGTCTCTTTTTTCAGCGTAAGCTCCGCAATTGCAGTCGGAGTTTCGCTGTATATTGCCGGGAATATGATATCAGCTCTTGACGGTTTTTCGCCGATCTCTGTGAGCTTTGCTTTAAGCTTCCCGTAAGTTATTCCGTAAATATCAGTCATTTATCTGCTTCTTCGCTCTTCCTTGTCTTTGCGATGATCCTGTATATCTCGCGTCTTTTTTCGCGCTTTTCCTTGCTGCGGACGCGGGCGGAGTAAAGCTGTTCGAGCTCCTGCGTCATCTCATAAGCAGCAGCCGTAATATGCCCGTTTTTGAGTTCATACCGCAGGAAAAGACGTTCCCTGCATTCGCAGCCCGAAGCTGCAACAAACGCATTCTTACCCTGGCGGAAGATATCGGTTCCCGCGATATCTTTGCCGCAGACAGGGCAGCAGATATGCATTTTCCGGCACTCTCCCGCAAACGCGTTAGGATTCTTTGCATACGGGAGCCTTACGAGAAACGCGGGTTCCGTGCTTTCCCACGCAGGCTTCTTTGCGGCAGTTGCTTCCGAGAACTCGGCGTACTTCGCTATTCCAAGCGTCATATCCAGCTTCCTGGCTATCAGATATGTCATATATGCGTCGTTCAGTGCGTCATGCGCCTTCATCTCCTCGGTTATGCCGAGTGTCTCCAGAGCGTTTTTCAGACCGGTCTGACGCAGTTTGGACTCGGTCTGCGATGCGAAGATGCGCTGGAGGTTGTAGTGTATCGGGAGCGTCTTGTCGTCCATGCCGTGATACTTCATATTGTCCCGCAGTATCGGCATATCGTCGTCGCCCCAGGTTATCAGCGCAGTTTCGGCGGAGAAGAACTCACCCATGCGTCCGAGCGCATCGCAGAATGTGATCCCCGCATTTATATCCTCCTGTCTGATGCCGGTGAGAGTGCTGACATACGGATTCATCTTCTTATATACGACAGGCTTTATGGTAAGCTCTTCCTGATGAACGATCTCCATACTGTCGTTCACGGCAATGAAACCGATCTGTATTATCTCTCCGTGCGGAAGGGCAGGGGACTTGCCGGAGCTTGTCGGCTGATTCCATTCAAGGTCAAATATCAGATAATTCATATCGCTTATCTTTCCTCAAGCGGGATATAGTCGAGATGCTCGGCGACATACTTGTATGCGGGACGAATGATCTTTCCGTTGTTTATGATCTCCTCAAGGCGGTGAGCTGACCAGCCGGAAATTCTCGATATCGCAAAAATCGGGGTGAAAAGCTCTTCCGGTATCCGGAGCATATCATACACGAATCCGCTGTAAAAATCAACATTTGCGCAGATAGGCTTGAAGAGGTGACGTCTTTCTGCGATCACTTCTTTTGCGATCCTCTCAACGCGGTCATAGAAATCGAATTCCGGTGATCTGCCCTTTTCCTCGGCAAGCTTCTTCGCATATTTCTTGAGTATGATCTCACGGGGATCGGAGCGGGTATAAACAGCGTGACCGATACCGTAAACGAGTCCTGTCCTGTCGAAAGCCTGCTTGTCCACGATCTTTGTGACATACTCGCGTATTGCGGATTCATTGTGCCAGTCGAGAACGTGTGTCTTGATCTCTTCGAGCATGTGCTTTGTCTTCATATTTGCACCGCCGTGACGGAAGCCCTTGAGCGAAGCTATCGCGGCAGCCACAGCCGAGTAGGTGTCCGTGCCGGAGGAGGTGACAACGTGTGTGGTGAATGTGGAGTTGTTGCCGCCGCCGTGTTCTGCGTGGATAACGAGAGACTTGTCGAGAACATCAGCTTCGAGGGGCGTGAACTCGCCGTTATCGCGCAGCATATAGAGTATATTTTCCGCGGTGGAGTATTCCGGAAGCGGATTCCTTATCATAAGGCTTTCATGCAGCTTGAAATGCTTGTATGCGCAGTATGCGTAAACCGAAATAAGCGGCATTTTGGCGATGATCTGGATAGACTGGCGCAGAACATTGCGTGCGGAGATATCCTCGGGATTGTCGTCGTAGGAATAAAGAGTAAGGACACTCTTTTGCAGCGCGTTCATTATATTTGAGCTGGGAGCCTTCATGATAACATCGCGGGTGAAGTTGTTTGAAAGGTTCTGATAACCGCTTATGAGCTTATCGAAACGGGTGAGCTGATCGGCGTTCGGAAGCTTTCCGAAAAGAAGGAGATATGTAGTTTCCTCAAAATTATGGCGTCTTCCCTCAAAGCCGTTCACGAGATCGACGATGTTGTAGTTGTGGTAGTAGAGTCTTCCGTCGCAGGGTATTTTCTTGCCGTCGATGATGTTGTAGGAAACGACATCGGAGATCTCGGTAAGACCGGTAAGAACACCCTTTCCGCTGCTGTCGCGCAGTCCTCTCTTAACATCGTATTCAACATAAAGCGCGGGATCTATCTTGCCCTCGCTCAGGCAGGTATCATAAAGCTCTTCAAGAAGCTGTTTTTCGTCGGCTTTGGGATCTATTATTTCCTTGTCGTTATATATATCTATCGGCATTTTTCTGTTCCTTTCTTTTGAGTGACATATAATACTATTATATACAAAAACGTCAGAATAATCAATATATTTCGGAAATGTTGTACATTCTGCACAAATATGAGGCTTGAGCGTTTACTGTAATGTGTGATTTTGTCCGGGTACATAATGACGCGGACACCCGCATATAAATTGATATACCAATTTTAATCCGGAGGGGCGATACCATGTCACAGAATAAGAATACAAGGACAGCATCAGCTGTCTGCGGAACGAAACAGGAAAGATGTGTAAGCCTCGCACAGTACATGATCGACAACAAAGCGACAGTAAGAAATGCAGGAAAAGTATTCGGGATCAGCAAAAGCACGGTGCATCAGGATATTACGGTGCGGCTCGAAAAGGTGGATCCGGAGCTGCACAGGCAGGTGAGGGAAGTGCTTGAGCAGAACAAGCAGGAGCGTCATATCCGCGGAGGACTTGCCACCAAACGAAAGTACAGCGAGCTCTCCCGGCGCTGACAGAGGGGGACTTTGCCGAATGAGACCCGGGCGCTGCCCGGACCCGCCAGCCCCCTTTAAAAAGGGGGCTGGATCCCCTAAATATAGTCCCGTAACACGGAATTCTGAAAGATACTGCGTAAGTAAAAAATTGTTATTATGACAAACTGAACCCGCTGCCTTTAAAAGACAGCGGGTCTTGTTCCGTTTATCCAGCTTGCTTTGAGAGAAAGTTCCTGAGATCTTCTATCGGTATCGGCTTGGAATACTTATATCCCTGGAGATATCTTGCGTGCATATCGACACAGTGCCGTTCGTCGCGCTCGTCCTCAACACCCTCGAAAAGAACGGAATAGTTGAGATCGTTGAACATACTTGCGAATGTGCTTACCATGAACTTAGACGAGTCGTTCTTGACTGATTCTACAAGCATGGAGCGGTCAAATTTGATGATGTCGAACGGTATCTCCATTATCCTCTCAAAGTTGGAGTATCCTGTGCCGAAATCGTCGAGATAGAACTTGATGCCAAGTCCCTGGAGTTCGGTGACCTTCTTCTTCATACGGTTGAATTCAAGCTCACTTCGGCTTTCGGTGATCTCAACTGCGATCTTTCCGTAGGGGATACCGCTTCTTTCGATGATATCCTGCACCTCAAAACAGAAAGTGTCCTGGCGGATATCCAGAGTGGAAAAGTTTACGGAAATGCGGTTGAGATAATAGCCTTCCGACATCAGCTCGCGTATCGTAATGCAGGTCTTGTTTAGTATTATCATGCTGAGCTGATGTATAAGATCATGCTTTTCCGCTATCGGAATGAATTTATCGGGGAACACGAGTCCGGTATCGGGAAGCTTCAGCCGCATAAGAGCTTCTGCGGTATCGTATTTTCCTGTGGCAAGGTTGAACACCGGCTGGCAATATACAAGCACACGCTCGTCGCTGAGATCCTGTCTTCTTGATATATCCTGAAGCTCGCTGAGTATATATAAGGAATCTTTAAGATCCCTTATATCGCTGTCTGTAACGCGCCGTGTCTTGTTGTAGCTCATGGAGCTTTCGATCTGTTCGATAAGCTTTATGTACTCTTCCGGGGTGCGGAGTTCCGGCGTAGTCTCGGCAACAACGATCTTGTAATCGAGCCCGATTAACTCATAACTCTTGTAAAAGTCGTCGAGTATTGCCGAAATAGTCTCTTCGCTGTTGCGGTAGTGCTTTTTCTTCAGCGTAAGGACAAGTCTGCCGTTAGGGAAGCGGTAGAGAATACCGCGTTTGACATTTTGCTTGAAGAACCTGTAAAACTCGGATTTCAGCTGCGGCATACTTCTCATTCTGCTGTTGAAACCGGAGATATAGCAGCTTATCATGTAGAGTCCGGTATTTTTTTCGATGCAGGAAGCAAGTTCCTTGCTGAAATAGATATCGTTTGCCGCACCCGTCTCGGAATCGTATGGGTTAGAGTGGAACGTGAACAGAAGTCCGAGAACAGGCATGAAGTAAGCGAGGGTCGTGAAGGAGCTCTGGCGGTGGATACCCTGTAAAGCGCTGACAATGAGAGATATGAGATTAACGAAGAAGAGGCTCCAGAATACCTGGCGGATTATTCGGTTGCGGTATTTGATTATCAGATAGAAGATAATGGCTACAAAAGCCGTGAATGAGAAAGGGTAGATACTGAAAGACGTAATGACCGATTCGTCTTGCACACGGAAGCCGAAACCGGCTATCATACCGATGATATCGATTATGATAGGCGCGGCAGCAACTGCGCTGATCGACAGAACGAACCGTTTGTAACCGCTTGTGCTCATCCACAGCGGTTCACGAAGATAAAGGACATACAAAAGCTGGACAGCACTTAAACTTGCGTGGTTGACAAGCCGTGATGCTACCAGAATCGAGTAATCCAGCTGTTTGTTTGCCATAAAAATCTGATAAACAAGGCTGCCTGCCGCAGCAGACCAGATAAATATGACCATGCCAAGCATAAGCCAGAAGCTCTTGTTTTTGTGGACATTGCTTATGAACAGCAGCAGTGCCACGATCATACACAATGCCGTTACAGCAATGTCGCAGACAGAGGTATATCCTCCCTGATTAGTGAAATATCCCATAAAATTACCTCAATTTACATAAACTGCTATAACGCAGCGATCCAAACCTACTCCTATTATAATATAAATATATGTTTTAGTCAAGCAATATATATTAATATTATAGATTTTCAACCAATAAGTTTGTGCAAAATGATATATATTGATTTACCGGTAGGTTACATAACAGCCGATTGACAACAGGACGGATATGTGGTATAATTTAGAAAAACTCTGATGAAAGGAAGTTTTGAAAATGAAGATAGAAACACAGTGCCTGCACGAAGGCTATAAGCCGAAGAACAGCGAACCCCGCGTTGTTCCGATAGTACAGAGCACTACCTACGTTTACGATTCCACAGATGATGTTGCTGCGGTATTCGACGACCCCACAAAGAGCCTTATTTATTCGAGATTTGCGAATCCTACCACCGATGCGGTAGAGAAGAAGATAGCGGCACTTGAGGGAGGCGCCGCTGCAATGTGTACTTCTTCCGGACAGGCTGCAACGCTGTGCAGTATCCTGAATATCTGTGAATGCGGCGACAGCATAATCTCCTCGACATCTATCTACGGCGGAACGATCAATCTTTTCAGCATCACCCTCAAAAGACTTGGCATCGAGTGCATATTTGTCGATCCCGACTGCACTCCCGAAGAACTCAATGCCGCATTCAAACCCAATACCAAGCTTGTTTTCGGTGAAACTATCGCCAATCCGGCACTTACCGTCCTCGATATCGAGAAGTTCGCAAAAGCGGCTCACGATAACGGAGTACCGCTTATCGTTGACAATACCTTCGCTACGCCGTATCTTTGCAGACCGATAGAGTGGGGCGCTGATATCGTTATCCATTCCACATCGAAGTATATGGACGGACACGCCGTTCAGGTGGGCGGTGTTATCGTCGATTCCGGCAAGTTCGACTGGGCGGCAAGCGGAAAATTCCCGTGCATGACCGAGCCTGACGAGAGCTATCACGGTACCGTTTATACCGAGAAGTACCCGTTCGCGCCTTATATAGTCAAGGCAAGAATGCAGCTTATGCGCGATTTCGGCTGCTATCCCGCGGCAAATTCGTCCTTCCTGCTCAATCTCGGACTTGAAACGCTTCCGGTAAGAATGAAGCAGTATGTAGAGAATGCCGAGATCGTAGCAAAGTATCTTGAAAGCAGCGATAAGGTTGAATCCGTATTCTATCCGGGTCTTGAGAGCAATAAGTACTATCCGCTTGTCAAGAAGTACCTTCCGCTTGGTGCATCGGGCGTTATTTCCTTCTCGATAAAGGGCGGACGCGATATGGCAGTGAAGTTTATGGACAGCTTAAAGCTTGCGTCAAACGAGGTTCATGTTGCTGATATCCGTACTTGCGTTCTGCACCCGGCTTCTGCTACCCACCGCCAGCTTACCGACGAACAGCTTGTTGCAGCCGGCATAGACGGCGGTATGATCCGTCTTTCCGTAGGACTTGAAAATGTTGAGGATATCCTTGACGATCTTAAGCAGGCATTTGCCGCTATCTGAGTAAAAACAGATCTCCCGCATATAACTGTGCGGGAGATCCTTGTTTTCAGTTTTTTTGTAAAAGCTATTGACAAATGGTGTCATTTGTGGTATAATCTTATCTTGTAACAGGTCAGTTGCTTGCTGATATGGCTCAGTCGGCAGAGCACATCCTTGGTAAGGATGAGGTCGTCGGTTCGATTCCGACTATCAGCTCCAAAAATCCCTCTTGACTTTAGTCAGGAGGGATTTTTCTCATATTCTTTGATGCAATTGCTTTTATGCCATTCGAGAGCACACATCGTATCTCCCGTCAGATTTGCGGATTTATCTCTTTTCAAATTCATATATCCGGTATATGCTTTTTGCGAATCGTCCTCCGAACATAGTCTTGAAGCATATTCTTTCCGCACCTTTAAGTTCGTTTATCATATTCTGCGGGGTCATATCATGTTCCCGTAAAAATGAGAGTCCCGGAACGGTCTCAAGAATTTCCGGTTCATCAATGCCATATACGCTGTTAACCCCGACATCGTTTATCGGATTTTTGATTTTTGTGGCAGCTACTCCGCGCTCGGTATAGCAGTCCATAAGAAGCTTCACAGCGGAGAAATGCTCTGCAAGAGCCTGCATAAAGCATTTTAGTTCATACTGCGTAAGATACATACTCACACCCTCAAAAACGACAATAGCGTTAGTGCCGGCGGGTATCACACTGAGCCAATCCGCGTTTCTTACATCTCCTGCTGTCATTGTATAATTCTCGGTCTGGGTATAATACTTTTTACGAAGCTCAATGACTTCCGGGAAATCAATATCGTACCACTTATGACCGCCGCAGCCTACTCGCTCTATCCGGCTGTCCATTCCGCAGCCAATATGCAGAACTGATGCAGAGCTGTCATGTGCCATCTCATTTTTCAGCCAGTTGTCAAAGACAGCTGCGCGCATTGCCATATAATATGCAAGCCATTTTGAGCGGGATTTGCCTTTTAACGGAAAACCCTCTTTCTCCCATATCTTCTCTGCTTTTTTATCTGTGAGGATAATACCTTTTCGACTTACAAGAGCTTTTCCGTAAAGAGGGATATAAAGTGTTTTGTTTACGTTGGTCATCATTTTCTATCCTGCTTTATTTATCTTAAATGTCAAGATTTTATTCAATTATATCATAATCGTTTATGCATTTCAAGGCATTTCAG
>CAMOKN010000244.1 GCA_946617595.1 uncultured Clostridia bacterium | reverse complement strand
CTTGCACCGATAGCTGCGTCAAGTCTCCTCACCTTGCGCCAGCAAGCTTTCGGAGACTTTTCTTGCTCTCGGTGCAACTATCTCATTTTCTCTTTTCAAAGCAGTTTTTAGAGGTACCCTGAAGGCAGACCGTCAGCCGGGAGGGATAACTATGCTGTTCTCTAAGAAAAACAAAAGCGGCGGAATGGATATAAAGGGGCTTCGCGCACTTGACAAAAAGCCGGTGAAATATGTCACCGAGCGCGACAGCGAAACATACACAGAATCAAAGGTCGGCGGCGAGGGTGCCATAAATGTCAGCGATTCTGAATTTATGGTAGTCTGCGGCGGGATAAACGCCATAAGATGCGATATAAGTGAGGTGAACGCAGCCGAGCTTATGAACAGATCCGGACTTACGATAAAAGGAAAGGATCTCGATACCGGCAGACAGCGCAGCGTCATTGCATATTACAGCGACGGAACGGTCAGCGCCGACCGCTCCGGAAAACGTTAGTGTTTATACGACATTATGCGCCATATTATTACCGCGTATCTTGTCATAACTGTGTGAATATGCGTCAGATCTCCCGTATTGCGGTGTTTTTTCCCGCAATATGGGGGATCTTTTGTGTGGAAATGCGTGAATAAATATGCTAATATAAATACGGGAAACATCTATCACCCGAAACGGAGGTCTAAAATAATGGCTATTTTTTCAAAAACGCAACCGGCACAGGATATACGCACCGAAAACGCAGTGAACAAAGTCGTGGAGATACCGATAAACTCTATTGTACCTAATCCGGCTCAGCCGAGAGTGGTGTTCGATGAATACGAGCTGTCGCGGCTTGCGGTGTCGATACAGCAGAACGGTATCCTTCAGCCGCTTACCGTCCGCAGACTTGAAAACAGCACGGATTATGAGCTTATCGCCGGAGAGCGGAGGCTCAGAGCCTGCAAGCTCCTTAATATGAGCTTTGTCCCGTGTATAATCATAACGGCGACCGTGAAGGACAGCGCCGTCCTTGCAGTTCTCGAAAACCTGCAAAGACAGGATCTCAGCTTCATGGAAGAAGCCTACGCGATCAAAAATCTGATAGACTACTACGGACTTACGCAGGAAGAAACCGCTGCAAGACTCGGTACCGCCCAATCAACTATCGCAAACAAGCTTCGGCTCCTGAAGCTTACAGATGAGGAAAAGGCAATGGTCGTAAAGTACAAGCTCACTGAGCGTCAGGCACGCGCTCTTCTGCGTCTCGAATCGGAAAAGCGTCCCGATGCGATACATTATATAGGTACAAATCAGCTTAACACTGCCCAGACAGATACATATATAGATGAACTGATTAAAGGAAAACCCGGAAAGCCCAAAGTCCGCCGAAGCTGGACATACCGCGCGGTGAACCTGTATATAAATACATTCAACAAAACTATCGACGCAATGAAAGAAGCCGGCATAAACTGCGAGACAGTAAAAAACCGTACAGATGATTTCGTTGAGTACGTAGTCAAGATACCTCTGAAGCAGGGGTGATCCGCTGCGCTTGAGATCTTGAAGAGGTCGCTGCGCTTGAGACTGGGGAAGGAAGAGGAAGGGAGCCCCATTTCCCGCGGGGAAATGAGTTTCCCTCCCTCTCCCCTCCCCAGACCTCTCTCCTCTCCCACCTTCCTGAAAGGCGACATGCTTCGCGTTGAACATGAATATTTCTGCTCCTGTTTCAGAGTATCAGTGTATTATCTGACAAGATTATATCACAAAAGCGTAGAATATTCAATTACAAACCGATTACAATGTGGTAACAAATGGTTACAATCACCGCCTCGGATAACCATAAGAAAAGTACGCAGAAGAACATCTCTGCGTACTTTTCTATAGGCTATGGGGAGAAGGGATCATACAAGCGAGCGTATTCCGCGGACAAGAGCGTCTATATCCTCAAATGAATTGTATAGTGCAAGTGTCGGACGGACAGTTCCTTCAAGCCCGAATCTGCGAAGGACCGGCTGAGCACAGTGGTGTCCGGTGCGTACTGCAATGCCGAGCTCGTTCAGACGCGCACCGACAGTATCGTTGTTATACCCGTCAAGTACAAATGACAGAACACTTGCTTTGTTTGATGCAGTGCCGATAAGATGCAGACCGGGTATCTTTCTCATCTCACTCATTGCGTAAACAAGAAGCTCGTGTTCGTGCTTGTTTACCGCTGCCATTCCTATCGCGTTCAGATATTCGAGCGCAGCTCCGAGTCCGACAGCGTCGGCAATGCTTCCGGTACCTGCTTCAAATTTGTTGGGCGCAGGATTATAGACAGTGCGCTCAAATGTAACGTCCTTTATCATGTTTCCGCCGCCGTGGTACGGTCTTGCGGCTTCAAGAAGCTCCGGTTTTCCGTAAAGCGCACCTATGCCGGTGGGCGCAAAGATCTTGTGACCTGAAAATACGAAGAAATCAGCGTCAAGCGCAGTGACGTTCACCGGAATGTGAGCGACCGACTGCGCGCCGTCTATCATTATCCGCACCCCGTGAGCGTGAGCGATGGCAACGAGTTCTTCAACAGGAGTGACCGTTCCGAGCACATTGGACACCTGTGTTACGCTGACAAATTTCGTGCGCTTTGTAAACAGTTTTTCGTACTCAGAAAGTATAAGCTGGCCGCTCTCATCACATGGGATCACTTTAAGTACCGCGCCTGTTTCCTCAGCAACGAGCTGCCACGGAACTATGTTCGCGTGATGTTCAAGTATCGACAGGATTATCTCGTCCCCGGGCTGAAGAAGCGGCTTTACATACGCGTTTGCGACAAGATTTATACCCTCTGTTGTCCCGCGCACGAACACTATATTATCCTTGGACGGAGCACCGATAAAATCAGCGGTTATCTGTCTTGCGTTCTCATAAGCGTCGGTAGAACGTGCCGCAAGCTCATGCGCACCGCGGTGAACATTCGAGTTTTCGTGAGTATAGTAGTACGAGAGCCTGTCTATAACAGCCTGCGGACGCTGGGTAGTTGCTCCGTTGTCGAGCCATACCAGAGGGTGTCCGTTTATCACCTCTTTCAGTATCGGAAAATCAGCGCGTATCTGATCGAGGGTCTTTGTACCCACAACAACGTTATTGCTTGCGAAAACGGGCGCGGCTGCCTGCTGAGCGGTCTTCGGCACATAACCTGCCGCCTGTGTCTCGGAAAGCACCGCCGGTGAATATCCTGCCTGCACTGTCTGAGCAGGCGCGGCTTGATATGCCGGATATCCGTTTGTCAGTTCCGCTGCAAGCTGTTCATATTCCGACAGATATCCTCCGCCGAAGCTGTCTGCAAGGGACGCATAACCGGCGTAGCTGTCCGCGTAATTTCCGGCTTTCTGCGCAGCTTCATAGATAACGGATGGATCTCCGTTTTCCGCAAGTCTGCTCAGACCGTCAGCGCACCTTTGTGCGTCGAAGTCGGGAAAAAGCGAGTTCGCAAGCGCTTCAAGCTCCCCCTCGGAGGGTATGCCGTAATTAATCGTAGTCATAGTATTCACCAACTTCAACATCTTCGAGAACAGCGATCGCATCATCTGAGAGAATTGCAGCTGAGCAATACAGCGAAAGCAGATAAGAAGCGGTCCCCTTATCGTCTATTCCCCTGAACCGAACGGCGAGTCCTCTCGACTGCTCATTTTTCAGGTTGCGCTGATAAAGACCGATAACACCTCTCTTTGCTTCGCCGGTGCGGACGAGCAGGATATTAGTCTTTCCGCCCCTTCCTTTCGGTTCTTTGAGTCCGTCAACGAGCAGCTTGTTTGTGGGGATTATCGGTATTCCTCTCCAGAGAATGAACGTACCGCCTGCGATATTTGCAGTTACGGGAGGAACACCTCTCTTTGTGCATTCGCGTTCAAAAGCTGCTATAGCGCGTGGATGAGCGAGGAAAAATGAGGGTTCTTTCCACACTTTTGAAATAAGCTCATCGAGATCATCCGGTGTCGGAGCGCCGCTTGCTGAGACAGGCTGTATGCGCTGTTTATCGGCAATGTCCTTGAGCAGACCGTAGTCATCATTGTTGATAAGCTGGCTCTCCTGACGTTCACGCAGACTCTCGATAGCGAGTTCAAGCTGTTCTTTTGCCTGATCGAAAGGCGAACTGTAAACGTCCTCGACGGCAGTATGTACGTTTATTATTGTGGAAATATTAGCGAGACGGTACTCACGGGGCTTTGCCTCATATTCAACATAGCCCTGCGGGATAATGTTTGACTTCTTTTCGGAGCTGCACAGAACATCGAGAGGAGTCTCTCCCTCCTGCACCTTATTTACGCGGTAGATTCCGGAATCGAGTCCTTTGAATTCAAGGAGCTTTGTGATCCAGCGGGGAGTGAGTGCCGCATACTGTGGTTTGGTCTTGTTGATATCGGCAAGGTTATAAGCTGCGTCTTTGCCGAGTGCTATGATCTTTTCTTCATCTTTTACTGCCATTTTGGTTGCCTCCTGTAAATAGATATTTAGCATATTATTACTATAGATTTAATATGCTATGCAAATGATTATATCATAAAACGATCATAATTGCAATAGTTTTTTTAAAAAATGCAGAACATCTGAAAATCTGTTTTGCAGATTTTCAGCCAATAACTGCCAAAAGGCAGTTATTGAGGACATATTAATTATGAAGCGACCGATCCTGATCGCCTGTTCAATACTGTGGGAAGGAACTGTCAACATCGCGCGACCATGCGTTAGTACCACCTTTCAGATTATATGCGGCACCGGTATATCCGGCTTCTCTGAGGGTACGGACGGCGAGGATACTGCGTTTTCCTTCTTTGCAGATAAACACTGTATCCGCTGAGGGATCAAGCTCGTCCTTGCGCCGTTCAAGCTGACCTATCGGTATGACTATGGCGTCGGGGAATTTTGCTATTGCACGTTCGTGAGGTTCGCGCACATCAACTATAGTTATCTTTTCTCCGGCATCTATACGGCGTTTAAGCTCTTTCGGTTCGATACCCTCGACCGCTTCTTCCTCTTCTTCCTTGGATCTTACACCGCAGAAATCTTCATAATCGTACTCTTCAAGTTCGGTAATTGTCGGGGTATTTCCGCATACGGGACATCTGGGATCCTTGCGTATCTTCAGCTGTCTCCAACGCATTTTCCATGCGTCGAAGAGAACAAGTCTGCCGACAAGTGGTTCGCCGCCGCCGATTATCAGCTTTATGACCTCGTTCGCCTGCACAGTTCCGATGATCCCGGGCAGGACTCCGAGAACTCCGCCCATTGCGCAGGACGGCACAAGTCCCGCCGGGGGCGGTGCAGGGTACATACACCGGTAGCAGGGTCCTTTTTTTGCGTAATAGACCGCTGCCTGCCCCTCAAATTGGTACATTGCTCCGAAAACGTCCGGCTTTCCGAGCAGCACGCAGGCATCGTTAACAAGATAGCGGGTTTGGTAATTGTCAGAGGCATCGGCAACGATATCATATTCAGAGATTATCCTTTCCGCATTGTCGGCGGTAAGGCGCTCGTTATATGTCTCCACTTTAACAAGCGGGTTGATCTGTTTTATACTGTCCTTTGCGCTGGCTACCTTGGGTCTTCCGATATCGCGTGAACCGTGGATCACCTGTCTTTGAAGATTTGATTCTTCCACCTCATCGAAGTCGATCAGTCCGAGGGTACCGACGCCGGCAGCGGCAAGATACTGGGCAAGGGGAGTTCCGAGTCCGCCCATTCCGACAATAAGGACTTTTGCCGCTTTGAGACGGCGCTGTCCTTTGACTCCGACTTCTTTCAGGAGCAGATGACGGGAATAACGCCTGATCTCGTCATTTGTGAGCTTTTCACCTATCCTGTCGCCCATGATGCTCCCGGTGCGGTCATCAGCTTCTTCATCTTCTTTCGATATTCCGCTTCCTCCTGCTATAGCCGGTATCAGCATTATCTCGCTGCTGTCATTTACGGGAGTATCGTATCCCTGAAGATCACGGATATTATCAGAGCCTACAAAGACATTTATAAACTCACGGAGTCTTTCGTCCTCTCCGAACAGCACCTTTTTGGTTTCCGGGTACTCGTCCGCAAGTGCGGTTATCACCTCGCCGACAGTGCTGCCGTCAAGTTCGAGCTCAGAACGATGTCCGGTGAACATACGAAGTGTTGTGGGAATAATTACAGTTGCTGCCATAATGTCATCTCCTGTTTAAGTAATCATAGTAAACATATCAAAAAAGTATGAAATCATTATATCACAGCATTACATCTTTGTCAATAGGAAATCCATAATTTCTTGAAATAATTCCCGAACGCCGGTAAACATAGACTATGCCCCACATAAACAAAGTGAACAGCGTACTGTTTATTCGTAAGCCGTTCACTTCTTTCTCCTTATCCGATCACAAGATCTTCCTTAGTCGCGGTATCACCTTCGATGTGGAACGAGTTGAGCACCGGCTCCTCGTCCATGAGCGACAATATCATATAGCTTGCGGTGCTGTCATAGGCGAGACGCTTGTCTTCGTCCGACGGACGCGATGGAGAAACCGGGTGAGAATGCCAGTTTCCGAGCTGCTCATAGCCGTTTGACCGCATATCCTTGACCGCGGCAAGCTGTTCTCTCGGATCAAGTGAGAAGTGCTCCTCCGCGTGGTCGATGTTCGTAAGGATATAGACCTTATCTATGATCTTATCTTTCCCTTCGATATGTCCGGCGATAAGTCCGCAGGCTTCTATCGGGGCTTCGTTTTTCGCATGGGAAAGTATTTTTTCATAATCTTCTCGGTGCATTTTTATCACTTTGCATCACACTCCGCCTGCTCATAATCTATCAGTCCGGTGATAGTCGGGTGATCGCCGCAGACAGCGCAATTATGAGTGTCCGGCGGCAGCTTCACCTTATGCCACTCCATTTTCAGAGCATCAAATGTCAGGAGATATCCTGTGAGCAGCTCTCCGGCTCCGACGATGTACTTCACCGCCTCCATAGCCTGAAGACTGCCAATAACTCCGCCCATTGCGCCGATCACTCCCGCCTGCTTGCAGGTGGGTACTGCGTCCTTCGGGGGAGGATTTTTGAATACGCACCTGTAGCACGGTCCCTGACCGGGAACGTATGTCATGAGCTGACCTTTGAATCTGATTATCCCGGCGTGAGAAAACGGCTTCTTTGCCATTACACACGCATCGTTTATCAGAAACTTTGCCGGAAAATTGTCAGTCCCGTCAAGCACGAAATCATAATCCTTTATAAGATCGAGTACGTTCTCGCTTGTAACGAACGTATGATATGTATTTACGGTAACATCGGGATTTATAGCCTGCATCGTCTCTTTTGCGGACTGCACCTTCGGCTTTCCGATATCCGCGGTGGCGTGGATTATCTGTCTCTGGAGGTTTGAAAGATCCACCTCGTCCGCGTCAACTATACCGATAGTTCCGACACCTGCCGCAGCAAGATACATAGCAGCCGGTGCTCCGAGTCCGCCCGCGCCGATTATCAGGACTTTTGCGTTTGCAAGTTTTTTCTGTCCCTTTGCGCCAACTTCCTTGAGTATTATATGTCGTGAATAGCGTTCAAGCTGTTCGTTTGTGAACGGCATCAGCAGCCACCTCCCATAAAGTAGAGAAATTCAACATTGTCTCCGTCTTTTATTACAGTATCCTCAAAGCTGCCGCTTTCGACGAACTCATCGTTCACCGTAACAGTTACATACTCCGGTGTCTCAACTTTTTCAAGCTCAACGAGCTTTGCAACAGTGATACCGTCTTCGTATTCTTTCGTTTTTCCCGCAACAGTAATTTTCATAATGTCATTCTCCTTTATTGACCTTCTCAAATTCCGCTAAAATATCGGCTTTCTTTACTGCGCCTCGCAGCCGCGCCACTTCACTTCCGTCCCTGAAAAATATGATCGTCGGAGAAGCCTGTACCTCATAGCGCTCGGTAAGCTCCGGCTCATAACCTACATTCACCTTGTATATACGAAGCCTTCCTTCAAGCTCGCTGTCAAGCTGCGACAGCACGGGAGAGAGCATCTTGCACGGAATGCATGAGTCGGAATAAAACTCGGCAAGCACAGGTACATGGGATCTCAGCACTTTCTCGTCAAAATCCGCCGCAGTTATACGCTCAGCCATTCAGTCCCCCACCTTCTGCACAATGAGTCTGTATGTCCCGTCATCATTCTGCGTAAGCTCAAGGACCTTGTGTCCTTCTTCTTTAAGGCTTCTGGGAACATTCTGCACCGGCTCACCGTCGTTCAGACGTATCTCAAGAATATCTCCGTCATCAAGCTCTTCAAGAGCCACTTTCGCTTTTACAAATGTTACAGGGCAGGTGACATCAGTGATGTCAACACTGTCTGTTATACTGAATTCAGCCATTTTTAACGCTCCTTTCGACCGCGTATTCAAAATCTTCTTTAAGATCATTGATATCTTCTATTCCGACACTCACGCGTATCGTGTCGTCATATACCCCCGCAAGCTCACGTCTGCGTTCGTCCGAATGCAGGTATATAGTGCTTGCCGGGTGGATCACGAGTGTGCGCAGATCTCCGATATTAGTCGCAATGAGTGCGTATTTCAGGCTGTTTATCAGTCTGAACGCATTCTCCTTGCTTCCTGCGCGTATCGTCAGCAGTCCTCCGCCCTTTCCGCCAAGCTGAGACTGTACCAGCGGGTAATACGGGTTGTCATCAAGAGACGGATAATTTACCGTTATGCCGTCTTTTGTCCTCAGAAACTCCGCAAGCTTCAGTGCGTTTGAACATATCCTTTCCATACGCAGTCCCAGCGTTTCAATGCCGACCGAGTTCATATAGACATTGAACGGAGACACGCACGCGCCGACATTCCGCCAGATGCTGCTGCGCAGCTTTGCAAGATATGCGAATTTACCGAACACTTTATATCCGTCGAACTGAGGAAATTTTCCGCTGTCCCACCTGAAATTTCCGCTGTCGATTATAATGCCGCTTATGGAGTTTCCACCGCCGTTTATGTATTTGGAGGTAGAATGTACCACTATATCGGCACCAAGCTCTGACGGGTGAACAAGATAAGGAGTTGCGGTCGTGCTGTCTATTATCAGAGGGATACCATGGGCGTGACACACCTCCGAAACGCTCTTTATATCAACTATATCGAGCTTCGGATTTCCTATAAGCTCGGCAAATACCGCTTTTGTTCTGCTGTTTATCAGAGGAGCTATACTTTCCGCGCTTATGGTATCGGCAAATCTTGTGGTTATCCCGAGACTTTCAAGATCTCCGAAAAGATCTATCGTTCCGCCGAACAGCCCGGCTCCGGCAATGATCTCATCTCCGCTCTGAACTATGTTCAGCAGCGACATCGTGACCGCAGCCATTCCCGATGAACAGGCAACTGCTCCGACTCCTCCCTCAATCGCTGCTATGCGCTTCTCAAATGCATCAACAGTGGGGTTCCCGATACGTGAATATGAAAATCCCGATGCTCTGTTGGAGAAAACCTTTTCAAGCTGTTCGGCGCTCTCATGTGCAAATGCGCTGACCTGATAGATCGGCACCGAGGTTGCTCCGAACTCGTCTTTTATCTTTCTGCCATGCAGAAGACTTGTATTGAAATCCATATCTGCGACCTGCACCGCAAGAGGTGCAACTCCTTTCGCTTTGATGCGCCCGGCTTCCGCAAACCCGTTTTATATACATGGCACGGGACTGAGAGCAAAACCGCATCACCACTTTTCAACAATTATACACTGCTTTTCATACTAAGTCAATAGGAATTAATTCAATTCTACATATTAAACATATAGATTTGCTATGCTTTAATCATTTTTATGTATTCCGACAATTGCAAAACCGGCTCAAAATATGCTATACTTATTGAAATAGTAGGAATTGAAATGGAGGAATGACAATGAAAATATCCTCAAAAGTGGAGTGCGGCATAATCTCGCTTGTTGATATCTGCATATACTCAAACGACAGTGCCGTGACTGTTATAAACATATCCGCAAGACAGAATATCTCGGCAAAGTATCTTGAACAGATACTTCCGCAGCTTCGGCAGGCAAACATTATCCGCAGCGTGAAGGGAGCAAAGGGCGGCTATACACTGACACGTCCCGCCGAGAAGATCACACTGCGCGATGTGATAAACGCTCTTGACAGCACTGTCCTCAGTGACGTGACATTCCGCGACCGCGAGGACTGTCTTATTGCCGATGCGCTGTCTGAATGCCTCTGGAGCAAAATGACCGCATATCTTCAGGATTTTACCGGAAATGTGACGCTTCGTGATCTGGCTGACAGGTATGACAGACTCTCGGCTGCCGGGACTGCCGAGCCCATGTATTATATATGAGATCTGCGCATTTCACATAATTTCTCTGTCTTCCTGAAAGACGAGCGCAGTTGATCCTGATAACAGACACATGACATCAAGAAAGCACAAAGAGATCGGATCTCTCTGTGCTTTCATACTTTTATAAAATATTCAGCTTCTTTGAGGAGCGGATCTCTCACGCTCTGAAAGGAGCAAGAGGCAGACCGGCTTCGTTATATATCGGGATATCCGCGGAATAGTTTGTCCACAGATAGCGCACGTGCAGCGGTTCCGGTACCTCGGAAGAGGACACAGACAGCTTGTTTCCGCTTACTGCACATACTGCGTGGCGGAACTCACCGTCCGCTCCTGCGATCTCGAATCCCGAATCTTTTATTCTCTGCACCAGCGGTGTCGATGTTCTGACTGTGACCTCGATCTCCCCGTCCTTTATGATGCATGAGCCGAACATCGGCGCGTTGTATTCATCATTTTTGTCCCCATACACATTGTATAATGCCTGAAGGCAGAGTCTGTGTGCGACATTCTCCTTGTCGTGGGGATGTATCTCGTTGAACTCGCCGCAGTCGATGCACACAGCAAGTCCCGTATTTTTAACGGTGCGGAAGATCTTATCCTGCGCTTCGCGGATAATGCACCAGTTCTTCCGGTCCTCATCACCGCTGTATCTGTGCATAGGCAGCTGAACGATCATAAACGGCAGTTCCGCCTCGTCCCAGTCGCTGCGCCAGAGATCTATAAGTCCTCGCAGCATCTTGTAATAAGCGCCGGGATTATCGTCATCGCTCTCACCCTGATAATACAGGAATCCCGCAAGAGTATATGGGCAGACAAGCTTTATCATGCTGCGGTAAAGTGCGCCGGGACTCATGGGATTCAGCGGGAGGGGAGGTCCGGGATATTTGCATTCACCGCAGAGTCTGATGCATTCGTCCCAGCTGGGGTCGGGAGTGTTTGCGTAATACTCGCCTTTTTTACGTTCCCACTCATTGCTGTAGCGCTCATACTCACGGTATTCTTCGGTCAGCTGTTCTTCGGACTTTCCTTCAATGAGAGCGATATACTTATCATAGTCGAACCGCATATCCCTGTCGCTTTGCAGACTTTCCTCACTCATCCAGTGGCAGGCTTTTGTACCGCCCCAGTTGCAGCCGATTATCCCGACGGTGCAGCCGAGTTTTTCCGAAAGCTCCTTTGCAAATATATATCCGACCGCCGACCATGCTTTCGGGCTTTCGCCCTCGAACCTGCTCCAGCCTGTATTTGTCACTACAGCTTCATAATCAGGCTCCAGACTGTTTATTTTCGGGGTGTAGTAAAAGCGTACATTCGGCTTGTCGTTTTCGAGATGCTGCTTGCCGGTGGTACAGTTCTGAAGCTCATACTCCATATTCGACTGACCGCCGGCAAGCCATACCTCACCTACGGCGATATCCGTGAACTTACGGTTATATCCGCCGCAGGACACGGTCATTTCAAGCCCGTCGGCATATTCATTCACGGCAGGGAGCTTTACGAGCCACTTTCCGTCGGAGACTACAGTCTGTGCGCTGCTGTTTCCGAAGCTGACGCAGACACGTTCGCCGTTATCTCCTGTTCCGAACACGGATATATTTTTTCCTTTTTGCAGTACCATTCTGTCACTGAAAACCGGTGCGATCTTTATCATATTCTGTCCTTTCCGGCTCTTATAAGCCTTAAGGCAATACCGCACGCTCTTTGTGCGGTATAGCCTTAATATCAAATTAAACGCGAAGCTATTCGTCTTTCAG
>CAMOKN010000243.1 GCA_946617595.1 uncultured Clostridia bacterium | reverse complement strand
GGCGCAGCAGACGGTCACGGCATGATGCCGTGACTATGCCGCCAAAAGCGCGACCGACTCACGCATACAAGCGGCATGGAGTGGATCAGCTCTTTTTCTCTCAAAATGGGTTTTTAGAGGTTCCCTTATGCCCCGAAGAACAGCTTATTTCCCGTTACGTTTTCGTAGATGCCGATGCCGATGCAGGCAATTCCGAGAACAAGGGTATATATACCGAAGATCTTGAATTTATCGTTCTTTATTATTATCTTTACAAGCTTTATGGCAAGCAGACCGACTACTGCCGATACCACAGCTCCGATGATAAGCGGAACAGGCTCGACGCTCGTACCGTTCTTGATAACGTCATATCCCTCAAGCACAGCGCTCCCGAGGATCGCAGGGATACCGAGAATGAATGAGAATGTCACCGCTGTATCTCTTGCAAGTCCGCAGAACAGTCCCGAAGAGATGGTGCTTCCGGATCTGCTCACACCCGGAAAAAGTGCAACCACCTGGAAAAGTCCGACAGTGATAGCGTCCATGACTTTCATATCTTTACCGGTCTTGTAACCCTTGACGCAGGCGTCCGAAAGTATCAGGACGATCGATGTGAAAATAAACGCACAGCCCTCGAAGATTATATCCCCGTCTCCCTGTACGGACGTGAAGAAATCCTTTATCAGCACGAACGGAACAAGTATCAGCGTAGCAATGATGACCATTATCATCATGCGTCTGTTGTCGTTCATTTCGCTCCACCTGAATCTTCCGGTGAATATGTCACGTATAGAAAGGAAAAACTCTTTTATCATTCCCCATACCGTCTTGCGGAAAGCGATTATCACCGCTGCGAGGGTGCCGAGATGCAGCATTACCGATATCAGAAGGTTTTCGTCCTCAACATTCATAAAATGCTGAACTACCGAAAGATGTCCGGAGCTTGAAACAGGGAGAAACTCGGTAAGTCCCTGTATTATTCCCTGAATGATTATGTTGAGTATATCGTTCATTATGTAGATCTCCTTCCGGGTCATGCCGGTTCCTGCCCGCTTATCGGCAGGCAGGATATTTGCGGTCATTTCTTTTCATCTCTGAACTCTGCATAAGGGCAGTATCTGCGGTCGAGGTACATTCTCGGATCAGTCGAGATAAGCCGTCTGACATTTTTTCCGTCAAGCTCGACTATACCTCCGTTTATACGCCGGTAAACCGCCTTTTTGCAGGCTTGTTCGCTATTATAGAATATGTCGTGCGGACTGATAATAGAATGGAGGATCATGCATTTTCCTCCCTGTTCTGAGTTTTGCCGTTTTTTTCCTCTATAAGTGAATACAGGCATTTTATCGCATCGGACAGCCCGCCGAGGTGATCTATAAGCCCCGACTGAACGGCAGTCTCGCCGTCAACCACAGAGCCTACGTCCATTACAAGTTCGTCTTTCTTCATCATAAGCTCGCGGAAGCGTTCCGCCGATATACGGCTGTTGCGTGTAACGAAGCTCGTGATGCGGTCCTGCATACGGTCGAAATATGATAATGTCTGCGGGATACCAAGCACAAGCCCGTTCATTCTGACAGGGTGAATGGTCATAGTCGCGGTAGGAACGATAAAGCTCCTCTTTGCGCAGACAGCAAGCGGAACACCGATAGAATGTCCACCCCCGACGACTATCGAGACGGTAGGAGTTTCCATTCCTGCGATAAGCTCAGCTATCGCAAGACCGGCTTCGACATCGCCGCCTACAGTGTTCAGGATAATAAGCAGTCCTTCTATCGTCCTGTCCTGTTCGATCGCTACAAGCGCCGGGATTATATGCTCATATTTGGTGGTTTTATTCTGCGGAGGGAGGATATAGTGTCCCTCTATCTCTCCTATGACAGTAAGGCAGTGGATAAGGTGATCGGAATTCTGAGAAGCGGTAAATCCTGACTCCGGATTGCGCTCAGGCTCATCATTACCGGTTTCCTTTGTATCCTGTTCTTCGTCCTTTTCGTTTTCTCTATCCATACTTCTTTCCTTTCGGTAAGAGATCATAAGATATAGTTTACGAAAAGATGCACAAATATACATTTTATTATATCACAAAAGCATCTGAAATGCAATATTTTTTGTCAAATCCGTAAAAATTTCAAAAAAACATTGATTTATTGCGGGTTCTATGATATAATATCATTTACAAATGTACAGAGATAATGAACAAAGACAGGAGTTGAGCGAATGCCGATCAATATTCCGAGCGATCTTCCGGCGTTCAGTACACTTATAAGTGAAAACATTTTCGTAATGCCGAGCGAACGTGCACTCAGTCAGGATATACGTCCGCTTAAAGCTGCAATATTCAACCTTATGCCAAAAAAAATAGAGACGGAGACCCAGCTTCTCCGCCTTATGAGCAATACGCCGCTTCAGGTAGATATCACCCTGCTGCGCACAGAGACTCATACATCGCGGCATACCGCAGCAGAACATCTTGCAAATTTCTACAAGACATTCGATGAGATAAAGGACGATTATTTTGATGCACTCATAATTACCGGCGCACCGGTTGAGAAGTACGAGTTTGAGGACGTTACCTACTGGGACGAGCTTTGCAGCATCATGGAGTGGTCAAAATCCCATGCCTTTTCGTGTATGCATATCTGCTGGGGAGCTTTCGCGGCACTATACTACCATTACGGCATAAAAAAGAGAAATCTTGAGAAAAAGATGTTCGGGGTATTCCCGCATAAGATCGTTGTTGAAAATCACCCGCTGTTCAAGGGATTCGACGATGTTTTCTATGTTCCACATTCACGGCACTCTGAAGTTACAGCCGAGGATATCGAAAGCTGTCCGCAGCTCAGACTTCTCGCATATTCGGATATTTCCGGTGTTTATGCTGTTTCTGACTTGCAGAACAGACAGTTCTTCATTACCGGACACGGTGAGTATGACCGCGATACACTGAAAAATGAGTATCTGCGCGATATGGATAAGGGTCTGACAGATGTTGGGCTGCCATACGGATATTTTCCGAACGACGATCCTTCAGTTACGCCGCCGTTTATCTGGCGCACAGCGGCAAGCCTTCTGTATTCAAACTGGCTGAATTTCTGCGTATATCAGGAAACTCCGTTCGACATTTCTCAGATGAAACCGCTCATCATAGAGAAGTGACAGACTATTGGGTACCTCTAAAAACCGCTTTGAAAAGAGAAAATGTGGCAGCCGTGTCGAAGACGAGGAAAGGCTCCGAAGGCTTGCTGGTCTGTCGGTCTTCTGTCGGTCATCC
>CAMOKN010000242.1 GCA_946617595.1 uncultured Clostridia bacterium | reverse complement strand
CGGTGCATTTACACAACGGACACATTCCTTGATGTCAAGCTCATTTCGTCATTCGGACGAACAAAAGTGCAAGGAGAATCCTAAAATATAAAAATTTTCCTTGCACTTTTGCAGCCAACAAATGGCTTCAAGCTGTGCTATGAAGACATTTGTTGGCTGATGAGCAGACATTAATAAGTGTATCTTCATTGACTTAACGGAAAAAGGAAACGATGATCGGAGATCATGTGCCGATCGTGCCGTGCATCAAATCGGCAGATCGAATAATCTTGCCGCAGATCAATGGGAAATTGTTCAATATGACGGCTGAAGGCAAGGTAAAGCGGCATGCAGGATCAGATCAGCGGTTCCTTCAGCTACGGAGGAATGACCGTGGAGCTTAACCTTGTGCTTGTCGAACCAAGGATCCCGCAGAATACCGGAAATATCGCGCGTACCTGCGCCCTCACCGGTGCAAGACTTCATATCGTAAAACCTATGGGTTTCAGAATAGACGACAGACAGCTTAAACGCGCCGGCCTTGATTACTGGCACCTGCTCGATATCACTTACTATGATGGGCTCGATGATTTCTTCGGGAAGAATCCCGACGGAACTTTCAGATATTTTTCGACCAAAGCCGTAAACAATTACTGCGATGTCGATTATCCCGACAGATCATACCTCGTTTTCGGACGCGAAGATGCCGGACTGCCGGAAGAACTGCTGTTCAAAAATAAGGAAAACTGCGTCAGGATCCCGATGATAGACAATCCGGACGCAAGAAGCCTAAATCTCTCGAACAGCGTGGCAATTGGTGCATACGAGGTGCTGAGGCAATGGGGATTCCCCGAACTGAAAAATAAAGGCTCGCTTACAAAATATAACTGGACAGAAGGAGAACTGCAATGAAACAGTACAGAATAATCACGGACAGCTGCTGCGATATCCCAGCAGAAGACGAAAAGAGATACGGCATTGATATAATGTCATTCGACATTACTCTCGGAAATGAGGAATTCAGAGAACGTATAGATATCTCGGGAGTTGATTTCCTCAAAAAGCTGAAGGAGACTGACGAACTGCCGAAAACATCGCAGATCACCGAGTTCAGATTCAGAGAAAAGTTTGAAGAATGTGTTGAAGCAGGTCTGAAAGATGTTATCGTCGTTCTTATTAACGGAGCCGGAAGCCACACCTACGCAAACGCCGTAAGCGCAGTCAATAATATGAAGGAAGAAGGGAAAACGGGGAATACGAATTTCCACCTCTTCGACAGCCATACATATTCGGCAGGATACGGCTATCCCGTTGTTGAAGCCGCAAAAAAGCTTGAAGCCGGTCAGAGCATAGAAATGGTATGCGCATACCTCGATGACTGGTTCAGCAGCTGTGAGCTTTATCTGCTGCTGTTCAACCTTCGTCATGCCCGCAAATCCGGCAGAATAAAGGCTGCGTCCGCAGTCGTGGGCGAGCTTATGAACATCAAGCCTATAATACAGATGATAGATGACGATACGAAAACAGTCGCAAAGCCAAGGGGAGAGAAAAAAGCGCTGAACGAGCTGGTTGAGATAGGTCTTTCACGAGCAATACCCAAAACGCCTATGCTTGTTACCCGCTCACTTGAACCTGAGCTTGAGGACGAATTTATAGAGAAGCTCAAAGAAAGAACAGGCGCGCCGCTCGGAATGGTGACCACCACCGGCAGCGCGGTAGCCGCGAATGCCGGAACAAGCTATATAGGGCTGTTTGTCAAGGGCGAGAAAAGAAGATGAGCTGTCAGTACCATAAATAAAGCGCCCGTTCATTTCGGGCGCAGCGGCATATCCCGGAAAATACCGGAAGGAGAAACAAATGGAGAATAACATTATTGCATCGGACGAAAACTACATTCCGACAGGTCTGCCGGGGGGATTCTTCATATACCGCGAGGGCGGAAATGAAGAGATCCTTTTTGCGGAAGAAAACGTGATAAAGCTTTTTGGCTGTGAGACTATTGCGGAACTGAGAGAATTCACACACAACAGTTTCAGCGGAATGGTGCATCCGGACGATCTTGCGAAAATACAGAACGATATTCAGGCGCAGACCATGGCTGTCGAAAAGCGCCACGACTATGTAAGATACCGTATTCTGACAAAGACCGGAGAGACGCGCTACATTGAAGATTTCGGTCATCTGCTGCACGGAAATCACGGGCAGAGCTATTTCTACGTTTTCATCGTCGATATTGACAAGAATGAGTATTTCAACCGCAGCCGCAACAGTTTTGCGGAAACGCAGATATTCTCCATGAATCACAATACCGACCGCCTGACCGGACTGTACAACATGGCGGCGTTCTATCAGACGGTTCAGGATATCATCTCAGACAGCGGGAAACGTGCCGACAACAAATACACGTTTGTGCATTTCGATATCGCAAACTTCAAGATATTCAACGAGCGCTACGGCTTCCAGCGCGGTGACGATCTGCTTTGCCGCGTTGCATACACCATACGCAGCACTTTCGGCGACCAAAGCGTCATAGCAAGATTCTCAAACGATCACTTTGTGGTATGTACGCCTGCCGAAAATGTTACTGAGCTTGTTGAAAAGCTTCACTCGACCATACATCACATCATTTCAGGTACAAAGGTCGAGATACACGCGGGCATCTATGAACTTGAACCCTCCTGCAAAGAAGTAGGGCTTGCCTGCGATCATGCGCGTATTGCCTGCAACACCGTGAAAAACCGTTATGATATGGTTTACAGCAAATACGACAGCACGCTTTATGAGAAGCTCCGCAGGCAGCAGTATGTTGTGGATTATGTTGATGATGCGGTCGAAAAAGAGCATATAAAGGTCTTCTATCAGCCCGTTATCCGCGTAAAGACCGGTGAGATATGCGGATATGAAGCGCTTGCACGCTGGATAGACCCGAAGCTGGGATTCCTCTCTCCGGCGGATTTTATAGAAACACTGGAGAAATTCCACCTTATACATAAGATCGACACATTTATTGTAAAGAAAGTGTGTGAGGATTACTGCACACTGAGAGATATGGGCGAACCGCTCGTCCCTGTTTCAATTAATCTTTCACGGCTCGACTTTGCGCTTTGCAGCATCGTTGAGATCGTCGAGAATTACACCAGACTGTACGGAGTGCCGCGGGAGATGCTTGATATCGAAGTGACCGAAAGCGCCCTGAATGATAAATCCGACCAGCTGAAAAACGACTGCAAGCGGTTCAGGGATTCGGGTTATCAGATATGGATAGACGATTTCGGCAGCGGGTATTCTTCACTCAACACGCTTATGGAGTACGATTTCGATGTACTGAAGCTGGATATGGAATTTCTGCGCACATACGACAAGAATCCCAAAACCGGCAACCTTCTTAATTACATCGTATATGCGGCTGAGGAAATGGGAGTTCACACCCTGACAGAGGGAGTCGAGACGGAGGAACATTATGAGTTTCTGAAAGCGATAGGCTGCGGCAAGGCTCAGGGATATTATTTCAGCAAACCGATGCCGCTGTGGGAATCGCGTGAATTCACAAAGGAAAAGGGTATGAAATGGGAAACTGTCACCGACCGATAAGCGCCGGGACAAGCTTTAAGGAAACGATGATTAAAGACCGTATGTCGATTGTGCAAGATGACGGCTGAAAATGTGGTGCAAGCGGCGTGCGGAATCTAATCAGCGGTTCCTTAAGGGAACCTCTAAAAACCCCATTTGAGAGAAATCAAGCTATGAACGCCTGATACTTCGTCAAGTCTCCTAACCGTGCGCCAGCACGGTGTCGGCGGCTTTCCTTGTATCCGACGTCCCTATCTTGATCTCTCTGCTCAAAGTTTTTTTAGAGGTACCCTTAAATAATAGAAGGAGGAAACGAAAATGGCAATCAATCTTCAAAAAGGACAGAGAGTATCACTTGACAACTCAATGAAAATGGCTCTGGTAGGGCTTGGCTGGGACACAAATCAGTACGACGGGGGATATGATTTCGACCTTGACGCCTCGGCATTTCTGCTTGGTGCAAACGGAAAATGCCTGCGCGACGAAGACTTTGTATTCTACAACAACCTCATCGGCAGAGACGGTGCGGTGGTGCATCAGGGAGACAATCTGACCGGTGAAGGCGACGGCGACGATGAAGTGATCGTCATAGATTTCGCTAAGCTTCCTGATGAGATACAGAAAATAGCTATATGCGTTACCATTCATGATGCGGTGCAGAGAAGACAGAATTTCGGACAAGTCTCGAATGCTTATGTGCGCGTTGCTAAGATCGAGAACGAATTTGATATGCAGGGTGTGGATCAGCTCAGATTCGACCTTATGGAAGACTTTTCGATCGAGACAGCTATAGTTGTATGCGAGATCTACAAGCACAACGGCGTATGGAAGTTCAACGCGGTAGCTGCCGGATATCAGGGCGGACTTGAAGCACTTGTGCACAACTACGGGCTGGAGACGTGACACTGCGTCTCGCACACTCTGACGAAAGAGGCAGAGATATGGGTACCTCTAAAAACCGCTTTGAATAGAGAAAATGAGATGATTGCGCCAAATGCAAGGAAAGGCTCCGAAAGCTTGCTGACGCAAGGTGAGGAGACTTGACGAAGCAGTTGGT
>CAMOKN010000241.1 GCA_946617595.1 uncultured Clostridia bacterium | reverse complement strand
GGATGACCGACAGACCAGCAAGCTTTCGGAGCCTTTCCTTGCATTTGGCGCAATCATCTCATTTTCTCTATTCAAAGCGGTTTTTAGAGGTACCCATAAGAGCGAAAACCTTATGATCAGAATGCGAAGGGATAAAAATCCTGATTGACAAATCTCCTTTTAAGTATTATAATAGGGTATATTGACATAAGCAACGGCTAACGTTATAAAGGAGATATGATGGCAGATAAAGAGAAATTACATCGGACCACGATAGGCGGACAGGCGCTTATTGAGGGAATAATGATGAAGGGTCCCGAAAAGACTGCAATGGCGGTCAGGACAAAAGAAGGAACGATAACGGTAGAAGAAAAGGTGAACAAACAGCGCAAATGGTACAATAAAGCTCCGTTTATCAGAGGTTCTATAAACTTTGTTTCACAGCTGATAGACGGGTACTACTATCTTTCACGTTCGGCAGAGCTTTCCGGAATGACCGACGATGACGGCGAGGAAGAAATGTCGAAGTTCGAGAAATGGCTTGATGAGAAGTTCGGCGATAAGCTTATGAGCGCGATAATGACCATTGCTATGGTGCTTGGTATAGCACTTGCTATAGTTCTGTTCGTGTTTGTTCCCACATGGCTTTATATGCTGCTTGAATTGGCAGTAGGCGAAGGGAACAAAGAAGCGCTTGCACCATTCCAGTCGCTGTTCGAGGGAATACTGAAGATCATCATTTTCATAACCTATATGTGGATAGTTTCAAAGACTCAGACTATGCGCAGGACCTATGAGTACCACGGTGCTGAACACAAGACTATCTTCTGCTACGAAAAAGGTCTTCCGCTGACCGTAGATAATGTACGCCCTCAGACCAGATTTCACCCTCGCTGCGGTACAAGCTTCATCTTTCTTGTTCTTCTGATAAGTATTTTAGTTACATCTGTTGTTCCGATCACAAATCAGACATTTATTGATTGGCTCGGTGTTTCAAATATACTCGCTATGATACTGAGAGTGTCCAGCAAGATACTTCTTCTGCCGTTTATCGTCGGGATATCTTACGAGGTGATACGCCTTGCGGGAAGATATGACAATGTGGTGACAAAGATAATCTCCGCGCCCGGTCTTGCATTGCAGCGTCTCACCACCAGAGAGCCCGATGACAAGGAGATAGAAGCGGCAATCGAAGCTATGGAGGCTGTTATCCCAGAAGACAAGGAGAGCGACAAATGGTAAGCGCCTCCGGAAAATATCGTGAGATCAGAAAGGCTCTTGCAGATGCGGGAGCCTTTGACGCTGCTTTTGAGGCTCGTGAGATAATACGTGAATATACAGGAAGCACGCCCGAGCTGCTTGATGAGCTTGACGAAGAACAGATACGGGCAGTCGATAATGCAGTGGATCGCCGTCTCGGAGGTGAGCCGCTCCAGTACATCTTCGGAAAGTGGGAATTTTACGGTTATCCCTTCTATGTCGGAAAAGGCGTACTTATCCCGCGCCCCGAGACTGAGCTGCTTGTGGATATTGCCGTAAAGCAGCTTTCAGAGGGCGGCAGAGCCATCGATCTGTTCAGCGGAAGCGGCTGCGTCCCCGTAAGCATTGCCCTGAAAACAAGCGCACAGTGCTATGCGGTCGAGCTTTACGATGAAGCTTTCGGCTATCTTGAACGCAATATTGTCCTTAATTCGGCGGAAGTCACCGCAGTAAAGGGGAATGCATTTGACGGTTCTCTGCTCGGAGATATGACTTTCGATGTCATTACAGCAAATCCGCCGTATCTTACGTCATCTGAGATGCGTGGGATAATGAAAGAGCTGACATTTGAGCCCGGGACTGCCCTTTTTGGCGGAGAGGACGGGCTTGACGCATATCGCAGGTTTATTCCGGTCTGGGCGGACAGAGTGAAGGTCGGTGGAATAATGGCAGCTGAGACGGGCGAAACTCAGGGAGCCGCAGTTTCTGCAATAATGAGCGCTGCGGGATTCTCTGTTTCCGTGATAAAAGATCATTCCGGAATGGACAGGGTTGTTGTCGGGAAGAAATGACATATCTGCTTCACAAACTGTTTGTGTGTCTTCCGGCGCAAAAAAAGTCGTCGCTGAGCATAAAAACAAGCTGCGGTCACAGAGTTCGCATTCTGTGACCGCAGTTTGAGTACAGGAGGGAAACAGATCATTGTTCGCTGTCTATACCTGCTGTTTTGTATATGAACTTCACGCTGCCGGATCCGCCGGTGTAGGTGCTGTATTCCTCAGCCGCTTCTTTCAGAGCCTTCGATCTTTCGAGGATACCGCCGAGATCGCCGTCAAGAAGCGAAACTATCTTGCTGATGCCTTCATCGTTGAACCGAACGCAGCCGTCCGAGAGTTCTTCAGAACCGTCTGTGAGCTTTGTTATCCCGTCGATGAGCGCCGGCATACTTTCGTCCATTTTTTCTATTCCCGCGCAGAGCTGATCCATACCGTCGGAGAGATCTGCTGTACCGGTACTGAGAGTTCCCAGACCGTCCCTTATCTTGTCCGCACCGCCTGCCGCCTGCGCAACGCCGTCGGTGTACTGTGCAAGTCCCGTATAGAATGTATTGTAGCTGTCAAGCTGTGTTTTCAGCTCATAAAGCTTTTTTGCACCGGCTTCTGCTGTGCTGAGTCCTTCCTTTATTTTAGACTGCACTTCGTCAGAAGCCATATTTTCTTCGATAAGTTCATCTGTCTTTTCACTTGTCTTCTGATCTATAAGAGCTTTTATCTCATCTGAAGCCATCTGCTCACCGACAGCCGCATCTGCCATAGCCTTTACCTCAGGTGTCTGCATCTGCTGTCCGGTAAGTGCATCTATCTGTTTCTGCACTTCTTCGGACTTCATCTTCTCTTCAACAGCCGCATCTATCTTTGCTTTTACTTCGTCCGACCCGATCATAGCTTCGGCAATGTTTTTATCTCCTGTTTTTGAGGTAAGCTGCTCCAGAGTAGCTTCCGTAACTTTTGCGGCAACCGATTCTTTTACCGAAGCAGTTACTTTTTCACGTACCTGTGCAGTGACTGCCTCGTTCACTTTTGCGATGACCTGTTCTTTTACAGCCTTTTCTACTTCGCTTCTGATGAGATCCTGTTTCTCACGGACAGCGGCAGTGACCTGTTCTCTGGCGGTATCCTCTGCAAGTTCAAGAGCCTTGTCGCCGGATAATGAATCTATGATCTGTGTAAGAGTATCGGCATAATTTTCGATAGTCAGAGTATAGCCGTCGATGCCGGAAGCTTTCATCTGTGAGTTTGCCATATCCAGCAGTGACTGGAATACCTGTTTCGAGCCTGCGGTGAGCTGCTCATTATTTGAGGTGAGCTGTTCAAGACCTGCGGAGAGCTGTACCGAACCGTCGTAAAGCTGTGCGGCACCGCTGTGAGCGCTTGCTGCACCCTCACTCAGCTTAGATGCGCCGTCTTTGAGCTGTGCAACGCCTTCGGTCAGATCGCCGGACTTTTCAAGGAGCTGGCTGAGTCCGTCATAGAGAGCGCCGGATCCCTCAATAATACGGTCCATGGCATCGCTGAGCTTGTCGATATCTTCGGTGGCTGTAGTTTCTTCATCACCAAGGTCGAGGTCAATATCCTTGAATACCTCATTTGTTACAGCGGTGACTGTTCCCGGAAGCGAGAAGTTTTTAACATCTGCTGTGATCTCAACATATCCGGGTATCTTCACCTTCTCAGTGTCCGATACGCCGAGGCTTTCGGTCATTCCGGGGAAGGCTGTTCCGATAACGAAGATGTTGTTTCCGTCATTGACGAGCTTTCCGTTTGTTACCTCAACATTGCGGAACTTGTCGCTGTCGAGCATAGTACCGGTGATCGCTGCGAACGGAACATATATCTTTACGTCCTCTCCGTCTATTTTCTTTGTTATATACTGTGTATTTGTATAATCGAATCTTATTGTGACTCTGCCGCTTTTTCCGGCAAGGCTGTCGGAGGAGATATCCTCACCGTCGAGTTTATAGCTTATTGAAACAGTAACGGGGAGCTCTTCCGTTGATGTTCCCTGATAGCAGATATCATTGCCGCCGGCATTCCATGTTCTTGTATCGCCGTTTTCGGTATATGTCTCATCGCCCTTGACATTCTTTACATTCCTGAGTGTCGAGCTTTCTGTGATCGTGCTTTCGTTTCCGGCATTTTTAAGCCAGTCGCTGACGATTATGTTGTCGGCATTACCGTAAGCGTTTGCGATCACATAGACTGTTTCGTCCTTTACCGGCTCACTGTCAGCATCTTCAGAGGCAGTCTCTTCGACTGCCGGCTTTTCTTCTGCTGCGGAGTTATCCGTGTTTTCATTCACAGCATACGCTGCGGTAGCTCCGACTGCTCCTGCTGCCATAGTGCAGCATACGATATATGATATTTTCTTTAAAAGTGACTGTTTCATGATGTTATCTTCCTTTCAGAAATTATTCTCTTTTGTTTTCTCTGTTTTTGGTCAAATAATGAGTTGCTTTTCGCGGTCCAGGGAGGAGCCACGATCTCATGCTCAGCGCCATTTCAATACTCTCAATGGCTTCTTGCGAGCCTGTCGTTTCCGACCGTCATGTTCTTTTTGTCGTTCAGGTGACCCATTCCGATCGTTGTATGTCTTATCAGAGCGTCACACAGCATAAGCAGTGCAGGCAGTATGAGTATTACGCATACCATGCTTATTACCGCGCCTCTTGCCATTAACATACACATTGAGCTTATTATGTCTATATCTGAATATACCGCAACTCCGAATGTTGCCGAGAAGAGTCCCATTCCGCTGACAAGTATCGACGGTATAGAAGTTTTCAGTGCGGTCATCACGGCATCTTTCTTGTCTGCTCCGCCAATTCTCTCCGATTTGTATCTTGTGGTCATAAGTATAGCATAATCGACTGTTGCGCCAAGCTGGATAGTGCTGATGCAGATAGGTGCAATGAACGGAAGCGACTGTCCCATAAAGTGCGGAAGTCCGAGGTTGATGAATGTTGCAAGCTCTATTACCGCTATCAGTATGAACGGGAGCGAAATGCTCTTTTCTACAAGTGCGATTATAACGAATATCGCAAGTATCGAGACTGCACTCACTACCTTGAAGTCATGACCGGTAGTTTCTATCATATCTTTTGTTATCGGAGCTTCGCCTATCAGCTTTCCGCCTTCGTCATACTTCTTCAGTATCACGTTCAGGTCATCGAGCTGCTTGTTCACCGCATCGCTTGCTACCTTGTATTCTGAGCTTACGAGGATAAGTTCAAGCTTGTCGCTTCTGAGTGTCTCGGTTAGTCTTTCGGGTATTATCTCTTCCGGAACGAGCGGACCTACCACACTTTCGAGCCCTATAACGGATTTTACGCCGTCAACCTTTTCCATTTCTCCTATCATTGAGCGGACGTCTTTCGGGTCTGTGTCCGAATCAATGAGCAGCATGTGAGTAGATGCCATATCAAAGTTTTCTCTGAGCTTTGAGTTTGCGATCACATAATCTATATCTTCCGGCAGACATTCACCGAGGTCGTAATATACTTCGCTGTTTGTCTTTGAGTAACCGTAATATGCGGGGAATATGAGTATCGCGAACACTGCGATGAATACGGGGAATATCTTTGTGATCGCTGTGGCAGCTTTTCCCATATCCGGTATCAGTGACTTATGCTTTGTTGCCTGAAGCGGCTTGTCGAGCAGCAGTATAAGTGACGGGAGCACGGTCACGCAGCCGATAACACCGAGCAGAACGCCCTTTGCCATAACTATACCGAGGTCTGCGCCGAGAGTGAAGGACATGAAGCAGAGAGCTATGAATCCGGCGATAGTGGTTATCGAGCTTCCGACAACGCTTGTAAGCGTTTCGTGTATCGCCTCAGCCATTGCCTCTTTATGATCGTCATATCTGCGGAGCTTTTCATTGTAGCTGTGCCAGAGGAATATTGAATAATCCATAGTTACCGCCAGCTGCAGGACAGCCGAAAGAGCCTTTGTGATGTAGGAGATCTCTCCAATGAAATAGTTGGTACCGAGGTTGAGGACTATCATCATTCCGATACTTGCGAGGAACACGAACGGAACGATCCAGCTGTCGAGGAATATTATCATTGCTATGCAGGCGAGTGCGACCGCGATACCGACATATATCGGTTCTTCTCTTTCGCACAGGTCTTTAAGATCTGTTACGAGGGCGGACATTCCGGAAACGAATGCCTGATTTCCTGCTATTGAGCGTATTTCTCTGATAGCGTCCATTGTTACATCGGCTGATGTTGAGCTGTCGAAGAATACCGCGAGCATCTCCGCATTTCCGTTGTTGAATGCTTTGTAGATCTTTTCGGGAAGTATTTCCTTAGGTATCGAAAGATCTGCGAGACTTTCATAGCAGAGGACGGTATCGACATGATCCACTTTTTTGATGTTCTCCGCCATAGTCTTTATATCTTTTGCAGGCATATCCTCAACTACTATGAATGAGAATGCGCCTTTGCCGAACTGATCGAGCAGTTCTTCCTGTCCGATCACTGTGTCCATTGTTCCCGGCATATAGTCGAGCATATCGTAGTTTATTCTTGTCGAGATCATACCGAAAACTGCCGGGATCATAAGAGCAAGTGTGATTATGAGTATCGGCACACGGTATTTAACGACCGCTTTTGAAAATTTCATATACTTGTCTTCCTTTCAGTTTTTTCAATTTGTATAATGAACTGCTTTTACGGTGATCCTGTCATCGCTGTCCGGAAGCTGATTCTTTATTATCTTTACAGCAACCAGAACTGTTATCAGATTCATTATTCCTTCTGTGAGAAGTGTGATCCCGGTTATCACCGCGACCACAGCTGAGCTTTCTATCGGGTTTATTATGAGGAAGAATCCTGCTGTTACCGCAAGTACCGCAGCTGTAAGTATCAGCCACCATTTCGATACTCCGAAAGTCTTTGCGTCGAGTGCGACCTGTATTTTCAGGAGTCCGTCAGCCATCACGCAGATACCGAAGACTGTTCCGATCATACCGAGGAACATTTCAGGCATCACCGCTGTTGTTATACCGAGTATTATCAGCAGTATCCCTTCTGCAAGATCAAACTGAAATGCAAGTCTGAACAGATCCTTCGAGAAATAGCTTATCAGCTTCACAGTCCCGAAAGCCGCAGCCGCTATACCGATTATCATGCACATCGTCTCTGCGAGAAGCTCCGGCATCGCTATCATTATTGTACCAATAACTATCGCAAAAACCGACATTACTATATATCCTATCTTTGCTGTTCTCATTGGCGTTACCGATCTCATCATCATACCGCCGCCTCCTTTCTTCTCTTTACATTTCACAGTATATCACCGTTTGCATAAAAAGAAAACGGTCAGTTGCTCCCGCCGTGCCTGAAAGTTGAACACCGCATAGCCAACTGACCGTTTTTTAGGCAAACCCCTCCCGTCTGCCTAATTTTTCTGAGATATAACAGATCCCGCTCCGCGGAACTTGAAAAGATTCTTCAAAAAAGAAGGCACAGAGCCCATCATGCTCTGTGCCTTTTCTTTTGTATTTCGCTGAATTGCAATGGGAGCAGTGCACCATTCGTTGTGGCGCCGCCTTTCAGGAAGGTGGAGAAGGGGAGGGGCTTGGGGAGGGGAGGAGGAGGGAAACTCATTTCCCCGTGGGAAATGGGGTTCCATTCTCCTCTCCTCCCCGCATCTCAAGCGAAGCGGTTATTTCTTTAATCTGCCCATGAGGATGCCTCTGCCGTTAGAGCCGAAATAAACCTGACCGAATGTTCTGAGGTCGGCTGCCATAGAGTCGCCGATAGCGCCGAACTGATGCATATCATCGTTGATGCGCTGCCATGTTTCGCCGCTGTCACATGAACGCCATACTCCGTAAACGTCCTCGTTACGCCCTATTGCATAAAGCGTCATCGGGCTGTTTTCGTCCTTTGCGGCACCTATCGCAAAGCTCTTTGCACCTTGGATATTCTTGCGTATAAGCTCACCCTGACCATAATCCGTAAGCAGATATACGCCGCCGGCAGCAGTCGCAAGCCAGAGATCGCCTTCTTTTTCGGGGCTTGCATATAAATTGCAGCCCTCCGGTATAAACGATGAGCTTACGCTGAACGACTGTCCGCCGTCCTTTGTGATATTCAGCGACAGTCCCGTATAAACATACAGTACGCCCGGATCAAAGCAGTCCGCCGACATCTTTGCGGAGCCGAACGATTTTTCCATTTTTTCCCATGTGTCACCGCAGTCCTTTGTATAGTAGATACCTGCCGCAGACGCGTTTGTCCAGTAGATAACGCTTCCGTCACAGTTCACCTCGACAGTGCCGCAGTCTCCGCCGACACCTTTGGGTTTGCGGACATCTTTCCATGTTTTGCCGCCGTCCGTGGTTATCGCGATCGGGTAGTTTCCGTCACCCGTTCTCGCTGCGATCTGAGGAGCGTTGTATGCGCAGGCTATGCTGTATGTGCCGGTCATCGAGCCGTTTCCGTTCAGATGATCCGGTACCTTGTCCACGTCGTAATGTGTGAATCCGTCAATATCGCCCATTCCCGAATATAAACGTATCTCGTCCGAATTTGCGGCTCTGAGAGTATGCACAGCGGTTTCTTCAAGTCCCGCACAGCGTACCTCAAAGTTTATCTCTTCGCTTCCCCATTTTGTAAGGTTTGTCGAACGATAGATAGTTGCACCGGTCCCGTAGATCATCTCGTCGCTGTTGAACGGGTCGATCTCAAGATCTCCCATCATCCAGCCGAGCTTTGCGTGATCTCCGCCCCAGTCGAGCCACGGTGCGCCGGAATAGTCAACGTGGAATTTTCTGTCCTTGCCGTCACCGGTGAACAGGCTGTCCCAAGTCTCGCCTCCGTCCGTCGAGCGGAATATGTTGTCGTTTTCCTCCGCTCCCCACTGTCCCATTGTGCTGAGATAGAGGGTGGCGGGATCATTCGGGTCGATCTCGAGATCCCCCCAGCCGTGTCCCTGATCGTCGGGAGTTATATCCGCCCATTCAGCAGTTTTTGAATCATAACGCTTTATTGCGCCCTGACGTATCTGATACGGACCAGCTTTTGCGTTCATCACAAAATAAACGTAGTCTCCCTGCACATAGATATGCGCCGCAAGATATGATTTCGGTGCACCTTCGAGTATTTCCCAGCTTTCGCCGCCGTCGTGCGTTACGTACATATCCTTGTCACCGGTGCCGACATAGATGGTTTTGCAAGGCTCGCCGTCCGCTGATGAAGCAGGATCGCAGGCTACCGCCGTAAGTCCGAAGGTATAGCCGTCCTCTGCGTATTCAAGTCCGAGCGTCGGGAAGCTTTCAACCTTTGTGAAGCTTGCACCGCTGTCATGACTTACCCACAGACCGGCTTTTCTTGAAGCAATATACAGAGTTTTGCTGTCATTCGGGTCTATCGTCAGTCTGTCAGCCTGTCGGTTAGGCTCGTTTCCGCCGGCGGAAAATTCGAGCGGCGTTATGCTCCATGTGTCGCCGTAGTTGTCTGAACACAGCACAGCGGCTTTCATATTTCCGTACATTCCGGCAAGCAGATAGACCTTGCCCGGTTCTTTTTCATCTACCGCGCAGCCGTCTATACCATAATATGAATAGTCATCGTTATTGAACTGATCGGTAAGCGGTTTCCAGCGTCCGGTCGAATTATCCATGCGGTAGAATCCGCCGATATCGGTCCTTGCGTACAGCAGTCCCTTTTCCGCTTTGTTATAATATAATCCGACTGTATATCCGCCGCCGACTATCTCGACATTTCCCCACTCATATTCCGAAGATATGTCATACGCGGGAGTATCAGCCTTTACTTCCTGAACTGCCGTATCTGCGGGATTTTCAGGGCTGCTTGTATCCGATGTGCTTTCGGACTGCTTATTTCCGCTGTCACAGGCTGAAACGGCAAGAACAGATGCCAGTATCACGGCTGCTGCTTTCTTCTTCATTTTCCGTCCTCCTCATCGGCATAATCATCAAATTCGACATACACCTCTCCGGTATCGTCGAGCAGAGGAGTTACCGAAACGCCGCCGTTTGCATTATTTACAGCAAAGATGTAATTTACGCCCGTTTCGTTGTCGCGGACTATTCTTGTTTCGATCATTCCGATATTCTGAACAGCTTTTTCTGTGAATCGGTCCGGCTGCTTCTCTTTTGCTTCAAAAAGTCCCATTTGCGGCTCCTTTATTCTTCACTTTTATTTTTACCTATGATAAGCTCCATAGCATACGGGAGCTTTTCGATCTCTTTGCAGAACTCTCTCCATTCGGGGAGCCTGTGGTTTTTCCGCTGAGAATAGATAGTTTTGAGGGCGCGGTAGTTCGTGGTAAGACGCGCGGTGAGCTCGAAGCCGCATGGATTGCTGTACAGCAGTCTGAGATAATCTTCCGGATCCTGCGTTTCGTTGTAGCGGTCTTTCAGTTCATTCATTATCTCTATCATTCTCGGATCGACATATTTGCAGTATTGCTTAGACAGATCGAATTTCGCGATCCGGTGCATTGTTGACTGACTGGAGACAAATTCGAGAAAACGGTATCTTTCAGCCTCAGTCCATGCTTTCACGGTGAATGTGAGGTCAAATGCAACGCGGATACCGGTCATGAACTGATCGTGACCCTCACCTTTTCCGGACTGAGCAAGCTTTATGATCGTATTTGTGATCTCGCCGTCCACCGCGTTTGTATCCACAGCGTATGAATACTTGCACGCTTTTATACATTCTTCGAGGTCATAGACTTTTATATTTTCTATTTTCATAGCTTCTCCTTATTCCTGCAGCATGAACATATCGTAGATCACTCGGATAGCCTGATTGAAGTCTTCCTCTCTGATACCTATTATGATATTAAGCTCGGAGGAACCCTGATCTATCATCTTGATATTGATATTTGCATGGGATAGTGCGGCGAAGATACGTGTAGCGGTACCCTTTGTAGCTTTCATTCCGCGCCCCACGACTGCGATAAGAGCGAAATCGTCGTCCACTTCGATATGGTTTGGATTTGCTACCTGTTTTACGCGCTCGACGAAGTCCGGGTGCTTTCTGAGATCGTCACGGTCAACGATGATGTTCATTGTGTCTATACCGGTGGGTATATGCTCAAAGTTGATATTCTCAACGTCCATGAGGGTGAGGATACGGCGGAGGAATCCTATTTCTGAATTCATCTCGTCCTTCTCGATGCACAGCGCGCTGAAATTCTTCTTTCCGGCGATACCTGTGATTATATGCTCATTTTTCCCTTCCGGAGCTTCGGGCAATATCATAGTTCCCGGAGCCGAGGGATCGTTTGTATTCTTTATATTTATCGGTATCTTTGCGTTTCTTACGGGGAAGATCGCGTCCTGATGCAGAACGGTCGCTCCCATATATGAAAGCTCTCTGAGCTCTCTGTAGGTTATGGTCTCGATGAACTTCGGATCCTTTACGATCCTCGGATCGGCTACTGCGAATCCGGGAACGTCCGTCCAGTTCTCATACAGTGAAGCTCCGATCGCTTTTGCGACCACAGAGCCTGTAAAGTCGCTTCCGCCTCTGGAGAATGTGCGTATGCTGCCGTCGGGGTTTGCACCGTAAAATCCGGGGATCACCGCACAGTCATATCCTTCGAGGATAGAAGCGAGGGTGGCATCTGTGAGTTCTGCGTCAAATTCACCGTCAGCCTTGAAGAATATTCCGTCAGCCGCATCTACGAAGTTGAAACCAAGATAGTTCGCAAGTATTATTCCGTTGAGATATTCTCCTCTGCTTGCGGCATAATCCCGTCCGATGCGCTTTGTGAAGTTGTCGGTTATCACCTCGAATTCACGGTCAAGGGAGATCGTGAGCCCGAGATCGCTGATGATGCCGTTATATCTGTCTGCTATAGGCAGGAATGCCGCTATTGCGTTTGCGCCTTTGCACACATCATCATAGCACTTGTACAGCATATCCGTTACTTTGGTGTCGTCAGAGAATCTTTTTCCGGGTGCGCTGGGAACAACATATCTGCGCTCCTTGTCGCTCCTGATTATCTCTGCCACCTTGCGGAACTGGTTTGCGTCCGCGAGAGAGCTTCCTCCGAATTTTACTACTTTTGCCATTAGAGTCGGTTTCCTTTCTTTGTCTTGTTCAGTTTCAGGCTATACCGTGCAGAGGTGTCAGCCATGCTTTGTGCGGTATTGCCTTTAGGGAACCTCTGAAAACCCGTTTCATAGGTTCCATGTTGTCTTTAACGCACACAGGTGGTGCGCAGATCGTGAGATCAGATGGTCCGGCGGGGGGATTGTCCGTATTTTCAGTCTGCCTCTACAAGATTCATATTCCGCTTGTCGAGCGCTTTTATGGACAGTGTAAGGTATCTGAAATCGTTATACAGGTCGATAGTTTCGCTGCCGCCTTTTTCGGTGACTTTTATGACGGGACGAAGCACGTTTGTGGTGTTGCTCACAACTTCGCCGATCCTTCCGTCGCTGAGTATCACCTTCTGACCTACAGGGAATGGTGTGAACGCTGCGAGGAACGCTGTGATTATATTGTAGTCAAAGTGTGTGTTCGCGCCGCCCATCATGAATTCTTCAGCTTCCGCAACGCTCCACGGCTGTCTGTACGGGCGGTTTGATGTAAGCGCATCGTAAACGTCCGCAACAGTGATTATTCTTGCAAGGTATGTTATCTGCTCGCCTTTCAGTCCGAGAGGATAGCCGGTGCCGTCGAATTTTTCATGGTGCATGAGTACGGCATTCATTACTTCCTCGGAATAACCTCCGTTTTTTCTGAGCAGCAGATAGCCGTTCTGCGGATGTTTTTTGATCGCGGTGAACTCATCGTCGGTAAGTCTTCCGGGCTTTCGGATAATATCAACATCTATTGTGCGCTTTCCGATGTCGTGCAGCAGAGCCGCCTCGCAGAGATCCCTCATTCTTTTTCTCGGAAGATCAAGGCTTTTGCCGATAGTTGCGGACATCATAGCTACACGCAGGCAGTGTTTGTATGTATAGTCATCGTATGACTGGAGCTGATGCATTTTCAGCAGGATATTGTCATCAGCGTAAAGGCTCGTGATAAGTTCATTTGTTACGTTGCTGATCTGCTGTGATGCTTCCTGGGTGAGTTCGGTTATCGGTCTTGATTCATCTGAGCCGAAAACATCTTTAAGGGTGTTCAGGGATTCATGTATATTGATCTCCGCCTTCATTTCGGCGGCTATATTCGTAGCAATGAATGATTTCTTTATCCAGACCTCTCCGACATTATAGCGCTCTTTCAGGTTGAAGATCATTACACTGTCAAGAGTCGTGCCTTTAAGCAGCAGCACTCTCTCTGTTCCGGGCTCTATGACATTATCGGCAGTGACCATTCCGGATTCAAGATCTTCGACTTTCACTCGCATCATTGAGGGGTTTTCAGCCATATTTTGCCCTCCTTTCGGGATACTGCGCATGTAAAAAAACACCCTATATATTATAACACATTTTTATTGTTTTGTCACCTGTTTGGATCGAATTTTCTGAAATTTTTCACAGTGAGCCGCATGACAGGCGGCAGTCCGTGCGGCAGCGTACTGTAACGTGGGATCCCCGAAAGAAAACAACCCCTGCCCGGGCATGGGCAAGGGGTGTGCCGCACGATCTGCCGACACTCCGGAACTCCCGGTTTCGGGAGTTCCGGGTGATCCGTCATTTCATCAGCGCAATGAACGCTTTTGCTTTATTTGCGACGATACGGTCATTCTCGTATGTAAGATAAGATGATGCCTGACCTATCTCAGTCCATCTCATTTCGGAGATCTCGTCGAGCTGGGGCTTTGCGTCCCTGCTGATGGCCTTTCCGACAAAATATACAACAGTCTTGCTCGTGTCGCGTCTCGGACTGAAAGTGACTGTTTCTCTGAAACCGTCGTCAATAAGCACGTCGATATTTGTTTCTTCCTTGATCTCTCTCATTGCCGTCTGTATCTCAGTCTCGCCCTTTTCGACATGGCCTTTCGGGAACGACCAGTATCCTGATTTTATATGACGTATGAGAAGGATCTCGGTATTGCCGTGAAATTTTCTGTACACGACAGCGCCGCATGATTTCTCGTAATTCATCGGCTCATCCTTTCGTTATAATGGGAGCAGCGGTATTCCGCCGCATTTATCAATTATATTATATCACAATTTTTTTCATTTGTCACCTGTTTTGACAAAAAAATCGTTTTCATTGCAAAATATCGCTTTTTTTAAGAAAAAATAAAAAATTTTTAAAAAAAGCTTGACAAAACACAAAGACCGTGATATAATAATCAAGCAGTTCAGCCAAATATAGTTTGCTGGTGTAGCTCAGTTGGTAGAGCAGCTGATTTGTAATCAGCAGGTCGGGGGTTCGAGTCCGTCCACCAGCTCCAGCGGTTTTCCGCATTTTTGTTCTGCCGGGGGGCAGGAATGTTTCCGGTAACGGAAACTTTATATGAGGGAGTGTTCCCGAGTGGCCAAAGGGGGCAGACTGTAAATCTGTTGCATCTTTGCTTCGGTGGTCCGAATCCACCCGCTCCCACCAACAAAAAAGCATCTGATGAGGTCAGGTGCTTTTTTGTTGTTTTTTTGGAGCAGGATGAGCAGTGAAAACCGACAAACGTGAACGATATATGAAAGTATTTTTTAATCACCGCGCTCTTTGTGCAGTATAGCCTTGATTTATAATAAAATATGTGCTATACTGTATATGATTCTGCCCGTCAGCATGGCGGCAGACTCTGATAAAACAACAGCCGATCAGTGAGGAATACCGGAATGTGTGTCTCAGATAATAAAAAATCAGAAAAACAAGCTGACCCTGCTTCGGTCATAAGTGAGGTTTCAGGCTTTATACACACCGACGGATGTACTTTGCGCGACGAAAACGGCAGGGAGTTCGTTATAAAGGGAATGGCTTTCGGAAATAATGTGTGGGGAGATCAGTCTTCCGCGCCGACAGGTCATCATGATGAGGACAGCTATAAAGAGCTTTCGGAGCTCGGTTTCAACGCTGTACGATTCTATCTCAACTACGCCTTGTTTGAAAACGACAATGAGCCGTATAAATACCGTCGGACAGGTTTCGACTGGCTTGACGGCAATATAGAATCCGCAAAAAAATACAATATGCGCCTTGTGCTGAATATGCACTTTCCTCAGGGCGGTTATCAGTCACTCGGAAAGGGCGATGCGCTTTGGACAGATCCTGAAAATATGGAACGTCTCAGAGCACTGTGGAATGAGATCGCCCGCAGATATGCCGATGAACCTGCAATAATCGGATACGGGCTGCTTAACGAGCCTATACCCGCAGGAGGAAATACTTCGGAGGAAGATGTTGAGATCTGGCACATGGCAGCACAGAAGCTTGCCGACTCGGTGCGTATTTATGATAAGAACCATATTATTTTCATTGAAGCGGTGAACGGTACAAAGCTGCCGGGTTCAGACAAGCCTGCGTGGGATCTGCCTATAAAAGACAGATTCGCTGTTATAAACGGGGAAAATATTGTGTATGAATTTCATACATACGAGCCGTTCAGGTTCACTCACCAGCAGTTTGACTGGGCAGGACTTGATAACTCGGACGTCATTTATCCCGATACCGGAAATGTCATCACCACCGGAGCCTCATGGCGCTCGCTCGCCGGAGGTGAATCGAGGGTCGGCGGAACTTCGGGCTGGGAATATCTCGAAAGCTCGCGCATAGATGTGACCGATAAGAGCGTGAGCGCACTTGGCATCAGCTTTCAGGCATCTTACCTCGGTGAGAAAGGGGCGTGCTTTGCTGATGACCTTGCGATCACAGAATATGATGAGAACGGTAAGCTGATACGGACCGTGAAATGTATGGGAAGCGTCGAAAACGGCGAAGTCAACTTCTGGTCTGAGGACGGCTCGGGGAGAGGGTCTGTCTGCATGACGGAAGGTCACAGCGGTCCCTGCTCATTATGCATAAGCGGAGCTGTTAAGGACGCCAATCTGTCGTCCATAAGGATAAAGCATACTCCGGGACATACTTATAAGGTAAGCGGGTATTTCAGGACTGTGGGAGTGTCGGAAAACGCGCTTGTCAGACCGCGCCTTGATATGTACAGCACCGATAAAGTGCTTTGTATGGACAAGACCCTGCTTGAGGACACTATCGGGAGCTATCTCGAATTTTCGGTGAAGCATGATGTTCCGATATTCTGCGGTGAATTCGGTGCCGGAAGAAGATGCTTTGAGAATGGCAGAGGCGGCGAAATATGGGTGGCGGATATGCTGGATATTTTTTCCGCGAACCATATAGGATTCAGTTACCATGATTATAAAGAAGAGAATTTCGGATTATATTATCCGGTAAACGGCACGGGTGAGATGCGGCGTAATGAAGCTCTTGCGGGGGTGTTTTCAGAAAAGCTTGCCCGGAGCGTGAGATGAATGGATCAAAGTTAAGCTAAGGAGTCCAGGTCAGATGAACGAAAAAATAAGTCTTCTTGTTGAAAATATAGAACGGTCTATAATCGGAAAGCGTCAGGTCATACTTAAGCTTATGGCGGCGCTTCTGTCCGGCGGTCATGTGCTTATAGAGGACGTGCCGGGTGTCGGAAAGACCCGTCTCGTCACAGCGCTTTCGCAGAGCGTCAGCGGTACTTGCAGCCGTATCCAGTTCACGCCGGATCTGATGCCTTCGGATATCACGGGATTCACGATGATAAATCCAAGGACCGGAGAGACAGAGTTCCGCGCAGGTGCGGCGATGTGCAACTTTCTGCTGGCGGACGAGATAAACCGTGCTTCTCCCAAAGCACAGTCGGCACTTCTGGAAATAATGGAGGAGCTTCAGATAAGCGTTGACGGAACGACCCACAGGCTCCCTGTGCCGTTCATGGCGCTTGCTACACAGAACCCTGTCGAAACTTACGGTACATATCATCTTCCGGAAGCTCAGATGGACAGATTTATGATGAAGATATCAATAGGATATCCGGACAGGAGCGAGGAGATACAGCTGCTGGGCGGAAATTTCGGAAAAGCGGTCGAACTTGCTCCCGTAATGACTCTTGACGATATCCTTGAGCTGCGCAGACAGGCTGAATCAGTGCGTGTTGCCGAAAGTGTAAAAAGCTATATCGTCGGGATAGTTACCGCTACAAGAGAGAGCGAATATACCCTGCTCGGCGCAAGTCCGAGAGGAAGCATTGCTCTTTACTCAGCTGCAAGATCGTATGCGCTGATAAACGGGCGTGATTTTGCGGTTCCCGAAGATGTAAAGAATATAGCGACCGAGGTGCTTGCGCACAGGCTGATGCTGTCGCCAAAGGGGAAATCCACATTCGGCACCTGCGAAGCGGCAATGGCTGATATCCTTGCAAAAACGCCTGTTCCCACAGAATGACAGATATGCTGCATATAAAAAATGTGATCTCGTATCTGCTGCTTACCGGGCTTGCCGTGCTTTATACGCTTTTTCTTGAGGCACCCGGCGGCAGCTATCTTATAATAGCTCTGGTTTCGGCTGCGGTCATTTCCGTCGCGGTGTGCATTTACACAAGGTATGTGCTTACAGCGAAAATAGAGATAAATACCGATATCCTGAACCGCGGCGATACGGTGAAAGCCGATCTTATACTCGATAAAACGGGGATCCTTCCGTCATCGTTCATTGAAGCGGAGCTGTTCTCCAGCTATCATTTCTCCGCCGCTCAGCCGCAGAAGCTGCGTACTGCCGTTTTCGGCCGCGATAAACTGTTCTTTTCATGCGGATATAAGGCAGAATTTTTCGGCAAGGGTAAGATCGGCGTAAGCACTATAACCGTCACGGACTATCTAGGGCTGATAAGCTTTCACGTAAATATCCCGAAGGCGATCGCCGAGATAAAGATATATCCGGATATTCCCGAAGTTGACAGGAGAGAGGGACTTGCGAGAAGTCTGACCGATGCCGCAGCTTTTGATGACAGCGAGGAAACGACCCAGTCTGTCTTTGCGATAAACGGTACTCCCGGATATGAACACCGCAAGTATGAGCCGGGCGACAGCCTTAAACTGATAAACTGGAAGATCTCCGCCAAAAGGGGTGAACTTTTTGTCCGCAGACCGGAGGGTTCTTCGGGTGCCGAACAGACATTTATACTTGATAAGGCGTGCTCGGTGAACCCCGAAACTCTCGATGCAAGAAGAGAAGAACAGCTGGTGGTGGAGGGAATGCTCGCACTGATGATGCAGTTCGCAAAGACCGAGCTTCCGTGCAGCCTCGCAGTGCGGTTCGGCAGCGACTGGGAAAAGTTTCCGGTCGTGACTCCGACAGACGTATCCGACATCAGATACCGCCTGACCGATTTTGTGTTCTCCGAGGACGCTGTGGGAAGGCTACCGGCTTCTGCCGAGGGACATTGTGCTGTATTCACTGCAAGATGCGACGCGCAGATCGCGGGATTTGTCTCGGGATATGAGGATCGTGCCGCCGCTGCTCCGAAAACGGAGATACATTCGGAAAACATCTGGACAATTGTCCGTGACGAGGAAGATATAAGATTTGAAAAATAAAAAGGAAAAACTGCCGCCTCGTCCTCTGCGGGCGGTGATAGCGGACGATCTTGCTCCGGTGCTGCTCAGCACTGCTGTGATAAGTGCCAGCACATACATATATGTACATACGTCAGCAGCAGCGATAGTCTTATATACGCTGCTGTCATTCGCGCTGTCGTGCATGATCTTCGCAATATATGACGTTCTCAGATATTACGGGAAAATATGGCTCAACACCATAGTCGTGATCGTTATGCTTTATCTGGGAATGAGTTCCTACATACTCGCGGAGGAACCGCGTGAGCTGCTGCTGTGGTTCATGGAGCCTTCACGGTTCACGCATATCTACTACGGAAGAACATTCTCGCTTGCGGTAATGTTCGGAACGGTCCTTATATCCTGCCTGTACTATTTCACAATGATAAGGTACCGCGGGATATTCGTATTTCTTATATGTCTGTGTCCGTTCTGCCTGTTTGCAAAGACATTCACGGATATCCCCGTTATTTTCCCGATAATCATTATGACGCTGTTTTTCTTCATAATGACCGGACATTCAGGAAAAAATTCACTTACGGGGGAGCTCATTTCCTCCGGGAAAAAGGGCGTGCGGTTCGCAGTTACAGGCTTTGTGCTTGCGGTGACAGTTATTGCTTCATTCATGCCGAAGCTTGAATTTGCACCTTACAGAGAGGTTTTCGATGAGTTTGTTACCGGCGTTACCATAAGTGCCGCAGAGGCTGCCGCTAATTTTACGGATTTCAGCCAGAGCTCATCGACCGCGACCTCCGGAGATGACGATACTGTGGTTTTATATCTGTACGGCGACAATCCCGGGCTGCTGAAGCGGCAGTGCTTCAATTTCTACGACGGAAAGGACAATGTCTGGAAATATTTCGGAGACTCCGAGAACGGCTCTGCCGCATGGCAGACATATACTGCGTTTGAAGATCCTTCCGAGCTGTACAGGCTTGCTGATTTCAAGGGAGGTAAGATATCCTCGGGGCGCTGTCGGTTTGTGCCTGTGTCGGGCGGAGTCCGTGCTTTATATACTCCGGAAAATCTTACCGGATTATCGCTTCCTTCAGCGGACACAAAGATCTACCGCACCGAGAATGATGAATATTTTATCACCGCCGGAGAATCATCGGAGGTCAATTCATATATTATAACATGGAGCAATGTGGAGACAGATACCGGTTTTTCCGGAATGTTCACCAACGAATTTGCCGAGCGGCTCACTTATAACAGCGACGATGCCGATGCCGTATATTCGTATCTCAGATCAAAGGAGCAGGCTGTAAGGTATGACAGCTATCTTCTTTCTGACGAGGTGCTGAACAAATGCTACTCATCTCCTGCACGCAGGAATGAGATACAGAAGCTGACAAATGAGATAACAGCAGGGCACGATTCGCCGTATGACAAGGCAAAAGCGATAGAGCAGTTCTTCCTCAGCGGAGAATACATCTACGACAGGGACTATATCGCACCTAACCCCTCCCCGGATTATTTCATACTTAATTTCAAACGCGGAGCCTGCGCGAAATATGCCACCGCGATGACTCTTATGTGCCGCGAGGCAGGACTTACTGCCCGCTACTGCGAGGGATTCTCCATTCATCGGTACAGTCCCGAGGGCTACTGGTACGCTACGGCTTCTGACGGTCATGCATACGTTCAGGTATGGCTTGACGGCTACGGCTGGACGGATTTCAACCCCACGAGTTCTGTAACAGGCGGTAACGGCGGTGACCTTACCTTTGTCATCGTAGGTATCATTGCTGCTCTTATCGTGATCGGCGGTACTGCCGCCATGATATTTAGACCCGTGATCGCTGAACGCAGGTTCATCGGAAAAGCATCAAAGACACGGGGGGCGCAGCACTACAGCCTTATCTATGCAAGGATAAACAGTATGCTGAACTCATATCTCGGAAACAAGGAAAACACATTTACTCCGACAGAGACAGCCTATAAGGTGATAAGTCTGTTCGGATACGATATAAGCGGATTCGCCGAACGGTACGAAAACGCGGTCTATGGCGGCATTTCGGACAGCAATGCGAATGAGACTGACGTTTATACGGGGTTCCGTGAAGCGTACAGAAACAGGATAAAGAGCGACAAAAAAGAAAAGAAGGCAAAGAAAAAATGACAATGTTTGCTCCTGATGCGGTAAAAGCTGAGCTTTCTCCCGTAACAGCAGACAGAACGGATATCATCACAAAAGAGATCACAGGTTCGACAAATACAGATATCAAAGAGCTTGCCGCAAAGGGCGCGCCGGAGGGAACTGTGATAATTGCAGGCGGTCAGACAGCCGGAAGAGGCCGGCTTGGAAGGAGCTTCTATTCGCCTCAGCATCAGGGATTATATCTGAGCCTGCTTCTGCGTCCGAAACTCGGCATCGCGGACGCGCTGTCGATAACCGCCTGCGCGGCACTTGCGGCAGCCGAGGCGATAGAGAGTGTTTGCGGATGTTCAGCCGGAATAAAATGGGTGAACGATATTTATGTTGATGGCAAGAAGGTCTGTGGGATACTCACCGAATCCGCACTTTCTTCCGGCGGTGAAATGAGTTATGCGGTGCTTGGTATCGGCATAAATCTGTCGGAGACGGAATTTCCTGTCGAGCTGCGTGAAAAGGCAGGATCGCTCGGTATAAGTCCTCAGCTGCGCCCGAAGCTTGCAGCAGACCTGATCGAACGCTTTTTCGGGTATTACGATGCGCTGCCTCAAAAATTATACCTTGAGGAATACAGAAAGCGCTCAATACTTACAGGCAAAACTGTTGAGTACAAAATGGGGGGGATCGTTCATACCGCGCTGGTTTTAGGAATAAGTGATGATAACACCCTGATAGTATCAGATGAAAAAGGCTGTGAACTGCACTTGAATTCCGGTGAGATCAGTGTTATAATGAAATAATAATATGAAATTGAATAAACGGAGAGTATAATTATGACAAAAAATAACAAAACTAAAACTGTGTATATCGTGATCTGTGCTTTATTCGCGGCTATAATTGCCGTGTCCGCTCAGGTTGCTCTGCCGCTTCCGACAAATGTTCCGATAACTCTGCATACGTTCGGAGTTGCGCTTTGTGCGGCTGTGGGCGGTTCGCTGATCGGAACGGTATCCACATCGGTATATGTGTTGCTGGGAGCCGTCGGTCTGCCTGTATTCTCGATGATGAGAGGCGGATTCGCCGTGCTGCTCGGACCGACCGGAGGATTTCTGTTCGGATTTATCCCGTTCGCATTTTTCTGCGGTATGAACTGTAAGAATGTTGCCGCAAAAACGGCGATCTCGCTTGTCGGACTTATCGTGTGCTATTTATGCGGAGCGTTGCAGTATGCGCTTATTGCGCAGATCGGATTTATCGAGAGCATAGTAGCGGTGGTTCTGCCATTTATGCTTAAAGATACGCTGAGCGTTATTGCCGCGCAGCTTATGGCGATCCCCATAAGAAAAGCGCTTGCCGGAAGTGGAGTTCTCAGATGAAAGTTGATATCAATAAAATCGCTGATGAAATAATTGCCGGCAAACGTCTTTCCGGAAGTGATGATCTCAGCTTCTTCTTTACTGCCGATCTCTCTTCGTTATGCTCGTCAGCCGACAGGATCAGAGCGGCGCTTTGCGGAAACAAGTGCGATCTTTGCAGCATTGTGAACGGGAGAAGCGGACGGTGCAGTGAAAACTGCAGATTCTGCGCTCAATCCGCTCATAATCACACAGGAGTCGAAGAATACGGTTTCCTCGATGAAGAAACAATACTTGCCGAATGTAAACACAACGAGCAGGCTGGCGTGCATCGCTTCTCGATAGTTACCGCCGGAAGGACTCTTTCCGGCTCAGATCTTGAAAAGGCTGTATCAGCGTATAAAAGGCTTTCGGCGGAATGTGGGAAAATAAAGCTCTGCGCGTCACACGGTCTTCTTACTGAGGAACAATTCATCAGGCTTAGAGAAAGCGGAGTTACCAGATATCACTGCAATATAGAAACTTCGCGCAGAAATTTCCCGAATATCTGCACGACTCATACTTTCGATGATAAGATAGCCTGCATAAAACGTGCGCAGAAGTGCGGATTCGAGGTCTGCTCCGGCGGGATAATCGGAATGGGCGAGACTGGAGAAGACAGGCTGGATATGGCTCTGACGCTCTCTGAGCTTGGTATCGGCTCGGTTCCGATAAATGTACTTCGCCCGATAAAGGGGACACCTCTGGAGAACGAGAAGCCGATCAGTGCGGACGATGTCCTTCGCACAGCGGCAATGTTCAGATTTATTCTTCCGACTGCGTTTGTGAGGTTTGCGGCGGGGAGAAATGTTTTTGAGAATTCGGGCGAGATCGCTTTCAGATCGGGCATGAATGCCGCAATAACGGGCGATATGCTTACCACATCAGGAAACGGCATAAAAGACGATATAAAGATGTTTTCAGAGCTCGGGTTTGATGTGTGAGCGTTAAGGCAATGATAGATTAAACTGTATCAGCAGATGAAAGGAAGGCATTATATGAGCAGAAAAGTTGAACCGTTTGATTACGCAAAAGAGATCTGTACGGCATTGCCGCGTGGAATACTTCTTACCACGAAAGCCGGAGGTAAAGTAAATACCATGACAATAGGCTGGGGAGCGCTCGGGACGGACTGGAACAAGCCGGTGTTCACAGCTTATGTGAGGGAAAGCAGGTTCACACGCGAGCTTCTGGATAAGAATCCGGAGTTTACGGTAAATATTCCGCTTGGCGATTTTGACAGAAAGATCATCGGGACGTGCGGCAGCAAGTCGGGGCGTGACACTGACAAGATCGCTGAGTGCGGACTTACACTTGTTGATTCGGAGATCGTATCTGTTCCGGGGATAAAGGAGTTTCCGCTGACGCTCGAATGTAAGGTGGTTGCTGTCCAGAAGCAGGAACCTTCGCATATTGACGAAAAATACAGATCAATGTTCTATCCGGCTCCGGAGGACGCGCACATACTGTTCTACGGCGAGATCGTCAACGCATATATCGCAGAATAATAAGGCAATCCATACTGTCAAAGAAGCCGCTTACGCTTGAGATCGGGGCGCTACCCCCGTCCCCGGCGGGCTCTGCCCTGCACCCGCTGGGGCGCTGCCCCCGTCCCCGGTTCCTTTCGGAAGCGAAAGGAACCGAAAGCTGATCCCGTTCTACGGAGATTCAAACATCTGTGAAAAAATTAAATGCAATCAAAGCACAGAGTTGGTACGCTCTGTGCTTTCTTGTTGTGATGAGATTTTTCAAGTTCCGCCTTGGCGGTATTCGCCTTTCAGGAGGGTTGGGGAGAGGAGGGG
>CAMOKN010000240.1 GCA_946617595.1 uncultured Clostridia bacterium | reverse complement strand
CGGTGCATTTACACAACGGACACATTCCTTGATGTCAAGCTCATTTCGTCCTTCGGACGAACAAATGGCTTCAAGCTGTGCAACGAAGCCATTTGTTGGCTGTGAGCAGACATTAAGTAATCAAAGACAACCGCAGACTTTCGGGTCTGCGGTTTTTGATATCCCGGGGAAAACCGGCGCAGCGATAAAGTACTGTCGTGTAGTTGATTTTTTTGGCTTGATGTGGTATAATAAAGGCAATGAAGAATGAGAGGTCGTGAGATCTTGGATAACAACGATAATACCGGGTCGTCACCAGCATTGACCCGTTACATAACGCCGATCTCTGCATGGGCGCTGTCTTTCGGCTGCATTGTAGGCTGGGGAGCGTTCGTGATGCCGGGAACGACTTTTCTGCCTATGTCGGGACCCCTCGGCACAGCAATAGGAATGATAGTGGGTGCGCTCGTCATTATGGTGATAGGGGTGAATTATCGCTATATGATGAGATTCTGTCCGGACGCCGGAGGTACCTTCACCTACGCAAAAGTGACGTTCGGAAACGATCACGGCTTTTTAAGCGCGTGGTTCATGATCCTTGCGTATTTTTCAATACTCTGGGCAAACGTCACGGCTCTTGCACTTATCGGTCGCAGTGTTTTCGGAGATGCACTTATGTTCGGCTATATGTACACGATAGCCGGTTATGATGTATATTTAGGAGAAGTCCTCGTTGAACTTGCGGTAATGGTATTGTTCAGCGTTGTCTGTATGACTTCAAAACGTGCAGCCGCAATATTGCAGACAATATTTGCCGGCTGTCTTCTGTTTGGTATCATCGCAGGATTCATTATCGTTATGAACGGCGGCAATAATGCAGGAAACTTCTTGTCTCCGTCATTCGTTCCCGATACCGGAATAAGTTCGCAGATACTCGGAATAGTGGCACTTGCGCCGTGGGCATTCGTCGGGTTTGAGTCTGTCTCAAATTCTGCCGAAGAATTTAAATTCCCAATAAAGCGTATCCTCGTTATAATGCTTTCCGCAATAGCAGCCGGCGCAGCCGCATATATTCTGCTCGGCTGGGTAGCATCTTCATGCCAGCCCGAGGGTTACAGCAGCTGGGCGGAATATATCAGAGCTGCCGGTTCTCTCGGCGGGGTCGAGGGAATACCTGTATTCTTCGCTATGAAGACCGCCGGAGGAGATGCGGGAATGATAATTCTCGGTATCTCGCTTGTTTCTGCGATACTTACGGGCATAATCGGAAGCACTACAGCTTCAAGCAGACTTCTGTATTCGATGTCCAAAGAAAATATAATCCCACAGAGTTTCGGAAAGCTCACCAAAAACGGGATCCCAAGAAACGCTGTTATTTTCCTGCTTGCCATTTCGGCAGTGATACCGTTTCTCGGCAGGACAGCGATAGGCTGGGTGGTCGATGTGATAACCGTCGGTACGACCATAGCTTATGGCTATACCTCGGCTGCCGCTTTCGTAAGAGCGCGTCACAGCGGAAACAAAAAAGTAATGGTTTTCGGTATCGCCGGAGTAGTTATATCAGTATTGATCGCTTTGCTTCTGCTGATACCCGATCTTGTGGCAGGAAATTCGCTTTCAGCCGAATCCTACCTGCTTCTGGCGTTCTGGGGAATACTCGGCATTATAATGTTCAGGATAATCTTCGGCAGAGACAAGACCCGCAGATACGGCAGCACGACCGTCGTTTGGGTAGCGCTTCTGTTCCTGATATTCTTTACTTCGCTGATGTGGGTGCGTCAGTCAACTCATGCCGAAGCACAGTCAGTCATTTCAAATGTAAGTGAATATTACACCGAAGAAATGGAAGAAAACGGTGTTGAGCGCGATCAGAAGCGCATTGATGATGAGAAAGGCTATCTTGCTGAGCAGATGGACAGAGTAAGCTCTGAACTTACACGTAACAGCCTGGTACAGATGGCGCTCATAATGCTTTCACTGGTCATCATCTTCAATATCTATAACGCAATGCATAAGCGCGAAAAAAGCATGGAATCCCAGAAGATAAAGGCGGAGGAGAGCAGTAAGGCAAAAAGTGCGTTTCTATCAAATATGTCACATGATATCCGCACGCCGATGAATGCGATAGTAGGGTATGTGAATCTTGCAAAGGACGAACAGCTCACTATGCCGGAGATACGCGAGTATCTCGGAAAGATAGAAAATTCAAGCAAACATTTGCTTGCGCTTATAAATGATATCCTCGAAATGAGCCGTATCGAGAGCGGCAAAATGGAACCTGAGCTTGTTCCCACCGATCTGCGCGCGGTTCTGAGCGATGTACGTGATATGTTCTCGACTCAGATGTCAGAAAAGAAGATCACATATACTGTCGATTCCGATAAAGTTGAAAATTATGGTGTAGTATGTGACAAGAACCGCCTTAACCGTGTCCTGCTCAACCTTATCAGCAATTCATACAAGTTCACTCCCTCAGGCGGTACTGTGTCTGTGTCAATGAAGCAGATAAGCACTGCCGAAGACAGTGCGCAGTATGAGCTTCGCGTAAAGGACAGCGGTATCGGAATGTCTCCTGAGTTTGCGGAAAAGGTATTTGAAGCATTCGAGCGTGAGCGTACCTCCACAGTCAGCGGAATACAGGGTACCGGACTCGGAATGGCAATTACAAAGAGCATAGTCGATATGATGGGCGGAACGATCAGAGTTGTTACAGCTCCGAATAAGGGGTCTGAATTTATTATCGTGCTTACTTTAGGACTTTGCCCCGAAGCAGAAAAGAGCGTCAAAGCGCCTGTTAGCTCAGAGAAGAGTGCGGACGATGAAGGAAAACCGGATTTCAGCACAATGCGTCTTCTGCTTGCGGACGATGTGATGATAAACAGGGAGATCGCCGCGAAGATACTGAGAAAAATGGGATTTACTGTTGAGACTGCCGAAAACGGACAGGAGGCGCTCGACAAAGTGTCTGCTTCAGAACCCGGTTATTATGATGCGGTGCTGATGGATATACAGATGCCGGTAATGGACGGTTATGAGGCGACCAGACAGATACGCTGCCTGCCGGACGAAAAGCTGTCGGCGATACCGGTGATCGCAATGACCGCAAATGCTTTCAGCGAGGACGTAAAGAAGTCTGAGGAAGCAGGAATGAACGCTCATGTTGCAAAGCCTATAGATATAGCCAATCTTCAGAATACGCTTACAAATATTCTCGGTCGGAGATCTGATACCTGATGAACAGACATTAATTATTTAGCAGGATCAAATAATAAAGCACAGAGCATTTCATAATCACTCTGTGCTTTTGCTTTTTGTGTTTCAGCAGCCGATACTGTTTCGCTCCGGCATTCGCCTTTCAGAAGGGTGGTGGAGAGGAGGGGTGCAGGGGAGGGGAGGAGGGGAGGGGAGGAGAAATATTACAATTTGATTACAAAACAACAAAAAAGGTTGATTTACCGAAAAAAAAGTGCTATAATATCTTTATCTATAATTCAATCCGCAATGAAAAAGGAATAGGAAAAATGGTTCATAACAGAAAGATACAACAGATAGCCGATGAAGTCGAAAAAGTTATCGTCGGAAAGCGCGATGTGGTCACAATGCTGCTTATCGCGCTGCTGTCAGGGGGACACGTGCTGGTAGAGGACGTGCCGGGTACCGGAAAGACTACTCTTGCGGCAGCTATAGGAAAGGCTGCGGGACTCGTAAACAGAAGAGCGCAGTTCACACCAGATGTTACAGCTTCGGATATAACAGGCTTCACGATGTTCAATAAAGAGACGAACAGCTTTGAATACCGCAGCGGTCTTGTGATGACAAATATCCTGCTTGCAGATGAGATAAACCGTGCGACACCGAAAACTCAGTCCGCACTTCTTGAAGCTATGGAAGAACACAACGTTACAGTTGACGGCGTAACACACAGGCTTCCGGAACCGTTTATGGTAATTGCCACACAGAATGAACTCGGGTATGTGGGAACGTTCCCGCTGCCTGAAGCACAGCTCGACCGATTCATGATGAAGGTATCAATGGGATATCCGTCTCTTGAACAGGAAGTCGGTATAATTGCCGCAAGACAGAAGACAGACCCTTTCGACATGATGATACCTACCTGTACAAGAGAAGATATTCTTTCGGCAAGAGATGAGGTAAAGGACACTAATATCGAGCCGTCAGTCTATCGCTATATAGTTGAGATAACAGCCGGTACCCGTAATCACCCGGCAGTTGAGCTCGGAGCAAGTCCGCGTGCTTCTCTCGCGCTTATGAGAGCTTCACAGAGCTATGCTTTTCTGAACAGCAGGGGATATGTTGTACCCGAAGATGTACTGAGAATGACTCCTTTTGTGCTTCCTCACAGAATAAGACTCACGCAGGAAGCAAAGGTAAAGCACATAGATACAATGGATATTCTCAGAGATGTCATAAAGACGGTAAAACCGCCTTTTACGAGAGGGAGCTGAGCTGTGGCAAAGTACAGAGTATTGTACGCGGTCATTTATGTCGCGGCAGCCGTGTTTGCACTGGCGTATGAGAGCAAGCTGTCGTTCTTTCTGTTTATAGGGATCGCCGCACTTCCGATAGTAACACTGATACTTCTGATATTATCAGCGCTGCTGCTGAAGCTTGAGGTTACTCCCGAAACTCTTTATGTCGGAAAGATGCAGGATTTCGTGATAAACATAAAAGTTACGAACCGCTTTATAATACCCGCTACACCTATGATGATAACGGGAACTTTTCACGACAGCGGCGGAAATGTCATTTCGGGCAGACGGCTGGTGCTGAACTCGAATGCGCTGAGAAAGAGCGACTACGCATTCGGCGGCAGCATACGATACAGAGGGGAGTATTTTCTCGGAGTTGAATGTGCCGAGATATACGACCTGCTGCGTATTTTCAGGATAAAGCTGAAAAAAATACCGATGTGCAATGTGATAGTTACACCGAGAAGGATAATTCTCGATGAAACGAACGCTCTGTGCGCGGACGACTATGACAGCAGCATCACTAACGTTTCCTTTATTGACAGCAGCTCTTTCGTCTCTGTGAGAAAATACGCGGACGGCGACCTGATGAAGCACGTTCACTGGAAACTCTCAGCGAAACACGAAGAGCTTATGGTCAAGGAAATGGAACAGAATCTCGGCAGCAGCGCCATTATTATTACCGATATCCACGCAGTTTCCGAAATTGATGAGGAGAATATGCGTGCGGCTGACGCGGCGGCAGAGGCGGCGCTTGCAATAACGAGGAGAATAATCTCTGACGGGCGTTCTGCGGTCAATATATATCGCACACATGACAATTCCTCAGATATACTTGTTGCGGAAAAGCCGGAGGACTATGAACAGCTTCTGGCGGTATTTGCGGTGCTGCCGGTGACGGAAACCGGAAAAGGCGCTGAGTCGCTTGTTACAAAAGCTGTTGACAGGGTATCGGGAAGCGAACCTGTTTTCATAATCACACCTGAGATAGACGAGAAGGCATTTTCGTACATCATCGGTATGATAGGAAGTATCTGCGGACAGATACGACTGTATCTTACAGCAATGCGACCTACAGATGCGCTTATTTCGGCGGCGAAAGCGGCGAACAAGGCATCGGTGGTTTACATTGATCCTGACGATGTATCGGTATCGCTGCGCAACGACTTTTCAAATCAATAATCAAGGCGTAACGGCACAGCTCCTTCTGTCTGCTTATATCTGACTGCATAGAGCCTTTAAACAGCGCAGAGATCAACAAACTTAGCTGCGAAGCATGTAAAGTTTTTTGGAAGGGGATTCGGGGAATAACCTTTTGCACTGCAAGGAGGCAGTGAGAAGTTTTCCAAAAGCGCGCACGATGCGCGCTAATAAAGAAAACTTCAATTCACGCAAAGGTTTCCCCCGATCTCGAGCGCAGCGACACTCTCGAGCGCAGCAGTCTTTCAAAGCGCAGCTTCAAAGAAATGTTCGGAGTAAAACTTAAACGATGGACTTTAAATACGAATCCGGAGACAACAAAATACTGCACGATGAGTATTTCGGCAAGAAGCCTGCCGCAGCATATCTGCTGACGGTCCGGGCTCTTTTGCTGTGCGTGATGACGGCTTCGTATGTTATACTTTTCTGTCAGCTGTATGGGTACAGGGGCGGACTGCTTATCCCGGCGGCAGCGGCAGCAGGGGCATCGGGCATCATCTATATCCTCGCTTCACTGTTTCCTGCTGCAATTGTCTATTTCACAGTTCTTGCGGCAACTGCGGGAACAATATGGATAATGCGGAGCGAAATGCTTACAAGAGCATTGTATTTCTGGGATCACATGATGCTGACGCTTGACAGCCGGCTGATAAAGACCACAGGATTTTTTGCGCATGATGAGGAACGTATCCGAAAAGGACTGGCTCAGGATCTTAAACAAATGGATACTGCAATGATGACGGCGGTAATACTGCTTGCGGTCCTGCTTGCGGTCATATTTACAGCTGCGGTCAGGACACGTCCGCACATCTCAGTCCTGTTTATTACGGCTGTAGTTATAGCAGCTCCGGCTGTTGCTGCGGAGAGCGCCGGATTTCTGCCGGTGTATATCCCGATCGTCATGTGTATATTCGGATTTGAAGCTATATGTTCGAGCTATGAGCTGGACATAGGATTCATTTACGGCACTTTGTCTTCCGGACACTATTCTCAGCGCAGCAGCGATCATACTTATCATAAACGTGCACGTTTCAAAATACTTGCCAAAAAAGCTGAGCTTGATACCACACGCTATCACCGTTATTCCTCAAACCTTATCGCAGCTGCGATAGTGACAGGTCTGGTATTCTGGGGAGCTTCAGCAGTCATACCGGAGGGGCAGGGGATAAATTATCAGCAGGTCTTTGAAAAGCTTGAAGACTTCGGCTACAGGATCGCCGACACCTTTGGCAATGTTTTCGGTACGACTTTCGGGCAGGCTGACAATAAAGGATATTTCACAGGAGATGAGACATACGGAGACATCTCAAACAGCATCAGCATTGCGCCTCCGAGTTCAAGCGACCGCCCGGTAATAGAAGTTACATTATCACGCAATGATGTTCCCGTTTATCTGCGCGGAGATATCGGTGTAAATTACGAAAACAACTCGTGGTCGAGCATCAGAACATCAGATGAATACTATAAATCCTTCGTTTCTCAGGATTTCTACCCCGAGACAGAATATCAGGTGTTCAGGCTTGCACTTGCTGCGAACGGATATTCACCAGAGGACGCAATGCCGCTTCAGATGGTATCTACACGCTATCTGCGCAACACGAAGGTCGTGTTTCAGCCGCTTGCACCTTATGAGCTGAACTATCGGACGAATCCGCAGTATGAGAATATCGGGGACTTTGTACTCCGCACCCGTAACGGATTTGTAAAAAGCTATGAATGCCTGTCACTGACTCCGACAATAACTATGCCCGATTTCACTCTGAGCGGCGTCAGCGGCTCGGATCACGGAAGATATATCGCCACTGTCTGCGGCTACACAACAGATGAGCTTGTTTCGCGCAGGGCAATACCGGCAGCTGATATGGATAACGATATCTACATTGACAATATAAGCAGATACAGGTCGTTCATACACTCTGAATATATGAACGTTACGGAAGACGTTGAAGATTTTGTATTCAATGATCTGTTTCCTTATATTGCAAAGACTTATACCGCTGATATATACAGCAGCGCCAACACTTACGCTTATGAATACAGCAGTGCGATATGCAGCTATTTCAAGGACAATTTCACTTATTCTCTCGATGTGGATAACGGGATAGATCAGCTTGACAGCTTTCTGCACAAGACCCACAGGGGACACTGCGCACTGTTCGCTACGGCTATGACGCTGGCTCTTAGAGAGCTCGGGATCCCTGCGCGTTATGTTACGGGATATGTTGCGGAGGGAATAAGCGAAAAGGTGGCGGACGGCTATAAATACACGCTCACAGAGCGTCAGCTGCACGCATGGACAGAAGTTTATTTCAACGGCATAGGGTGGCTTCCGTTCGATCCGACTGCGGCAGTTCCGGGTTATGCCGAGATAATAGAGGGAAGCTGGGACGGCAAGGGAGAATATGAAAAGCCGGCTGAGACTGAACCTGCTGTTTCTGAGACTTCAGTAACTTCTGCACCCATAACATCTTCCGCAGCTGAGACGAGCGCTCCTGCAACCAATGTCAGCAGCGATGACACTACCGCTGTGAATCCCGCAGGTCCGGGAGGATCGGATCCTGCCGGAAGCTCCGAGCCAGGTATTCTGGAGCTTATCCTGACCCGATATCTTTATATCGTGATTATCGCGGCAGTCGTTATCGTTGTAACGATCATAGCTATCGTATTTGTGAACAGGCTGAAAAAATCGGAGAAGAAAGTGCTGAAAAGCTTCAACCGCCTTCCTCCGTTCGAGGCGTGCTCGGTAATGTACAGATTCGTGCTGACTCTGCTTTCAAAGAATGGCATAGTCCCGGGGACAGAGCAGTTCTACGATTTTGCGCAGCGCGTTGACAGCGACACCCTGCTCAAAGGCTCGAATGTGTTTATGATGGACGTGATGCCGGTGTTCGAGAAGTGCGAATTCGGAAATCCCGAAGTCTCTCCCGTCACACAGGACGAGCGTGAAGCAGTGCGCCGTTTCACAGCGGCGGTATATGTAAAAGTGATGTCGTCATTTTCTCCGCTGAAAAGATTTTTTGTGAAAATTTCATTATTTTTGTAAAAAAACTGTTGCAAAATTCAACATTATTTGTTATAATTAATAGGTGGTAATTTACTGATGTCGGAAAGGCACAGAAAATATAAGAAACAGGAGGAATTCTTTTATGAATCTTATAACCCGTTCCGATTTTGACGGACTTGCGTGCGGCGCACTGCTGTATGAGGCAGGTATCATTGACACTTTCACCTTCAAGCACCCGAAGGATATACAGGACGGACTTGTTCCGGTCACCGAAAACGACGTCCTTGCAAATGTACCGTTTGTGGAAGGCTGTGGTCTTTGGTTCGATCATCATTCCAGCGAATTTGAACGTCAGCAGCTTGAGGGAAAATATAAGGGCGAGAGCCGTATCACGCCCAGCTGCGCGAGAATAATATATGAGTATTACGGGGGAAAAGAGCGTTTCCCGCAGTTTGACGACCTTATGGAAGCTGTAGATAAGGTTGACAGTGGCAACCTTACAGTAGATGAAGTCCTGAACCCCAAGGGCTGGATCCTCGTCGGATTCCTTATGGATCCCAGGACCGGACTCGGACGTTTCAGAAACTTCACTATCAGCAACTATCAGCTCATGGAGAAGCTCCTTACCTGCTGCCGCAGCATGACAACACAGGAGATCCTCGATATGCCCGATATCAAGGAGAGGATCGCTGTCTATAATGAACAGTCCGAGCTGTTCAAGAAAATGGTGCATGAACATACAGTCATCAAGGGCGATGTCATAATCACCGACCTCAGAGGCGTTGACCCGATCTATACCGGAAACAGATTCATGATCTATTCCCTCTATCCGGAGCAGAATATCTCCGCGTGGATAGTTACAGGAAAGGGCGGCGAAGGCTGCTCTGCTGCCGTTGGATATTCCGTAATAAACAAGACCAGCCACGTAGATGTCGGAAGCCTTATGCTCAAATACGGCGGCGGCGGTCACAAAAAGGTCGGCACCTGCCAGTTCAAGGACAGCGAGATCCCCGAAAAGCTCGATAAAATGCTCGATGAACTTGTAAACTACGATAAGTACCACGCTTGAGATTTGGGAGAAGAGAAGAAGGGAACCCCATTTCTCGCGGAGAAATGAGTTTCCCTCCTCCTCTCCTCACCAAACCCCTTCACATCTCCACCCTCCCGAAAGACGGATAGCTTCGCGATCAAGGCGGACAGACTCTGCGATCGACGCAGGTATGATATACCGCTGAAGGTGGTAACAACAATTATTCTTTTTTCACTATTCATTATTCATTTATACTGCTTCCGTGACAGATGCACGGAAGCAGTATTTGTAAACGGAGGTTCCTATGACCGCACAGGAGTTCGGAAAAAAACTGAACGAGAATATCTCAAAGGTAATCAAAGGAAAGTCCCATGAGACAGAAATAATAACCGCTGCGTTGCTTGCAGGCGGTCATGTGCTGCTCGAAGATGTTCCCGGGACCGGAAAGACCATGCTTGCAAGAGCCGCGGCAAGATCGCTCGACTGCGAATTCAGGAGAATACAGTTTACGCCCGATCTGCTTCCGTCCGATGTTACGGGCATCAATTTTTTCAATATGAAGACACAGGAATTTGTATTCCGCAAAGGCGCGGTTTTTACAAACATACTTCTTGCCGATGAGATAAACCGTGCAACTCCGAGAACACAGTCTGCACTGCTCGAATGTATGGAGGAAAAACAGACCACCGTTGACGGCGAGACATATAAAATGGCAGCGCCTTTCTTTGTTATCGCAACTCAGAACCCTGTTGAGACAGCAGGAACTTATCCGCTCCCCGAAGCGCAGCTTGATCGTTTCGCGGTAAGGCTCAGGCTTGGGTACAGTCCGAGAAAAAGCGAGCTTGAAATGCTTGCGGCAATAGGAGAGACGCACCCTATAGATTCACTTCAGCCGGTGCTGAACACGGCTGAGCTTGCCGAGGCTTCATCGGAAGCAATGAATGTGCGGTTCGGTGATGCCTGTGCGGATTATGTCTGTGAGATCGGGGACGCCACCAGACGAAGCGAGAAGGTACGGCTCGGACTCAGTCCGCGAGGACTTATCGCACTGAAAAAGGTGTCGCAGGCTTATGCCGCGCTTCACGGGAGCAGTTTCGTCACACCGGATCATATAAAGGCGGCGGCACCGTATGTTATCCCGCACCGCCTTGTATGCAGAGAGTATTCGGTGAACCGCACCGGAAATACTGCCGATGAAGTTGTAAAGCAGATACTTGATGACGTTCCGGTGCCGACGGAACAGTTTGAATAAGCGATCGAAGGACGGTGAGCCGCAGCTATGGAAATGATAGCCATACTGATAATTGCCGGAATTGCTATCGTGGCAGAGCAGGTGATCTTCCGGCGGCTCGTGCTGAAAAAGGTCACATATACTGTCAGGTTCAGCAAAAGTGAGGCTATGGAGGGCGAAACGATCGAGATAATAGAGGAGATCGTCAATGACAAGAAATTGCCTGTCCCATGGGTAAAGACTGAGCTGAACACGAGCAGATGGCTTGAATTTGCCGGCACTTCGGCAGCAAGAGCATCGGACACAAGATTTGTTCCGAGCGTTTTCTCGCTCAAACCGATGCAGAAATGCACGCGCACAAGGCTTGTTTCGGCACTCAAACGCGGAAATTTCAGACTTGAAAGTGCATCAATGATAGCAAGCGACCTGCTCGGACTTGTTTCGGCATCACGGGCGCTGTCGATAAATGAGACAGTCCGGATACTTCCTGCGCCGTATGAGCTGCACGAGGGAGATCTTTCACAGGAAGAACTGTACGGCGAGATCACCGCAAGACGTTTCATCTGCGACGATCCTTTCCTCGTTTCGGGTTCGAGGGAATATTCAGGCAGAGAACCCATGAACCGCATACACTGGAACAGCACCGCCCGCTGCGGAGAGCTTATGGTGTTCAACAATGATTATACTACTCTGAATCGTGCCTGTGTGATACTGAATATGCAGAAAAGTCCGATTGGCGATCCGCGGCCTCTCATTACAGGCGATGCCGAGACATATATCAAGGCTGCGGCATTTATTTTTGATATGCTGTCCGCGAGGAATACCGAAACTGATTTTTATTCAAACGGTTCCGGCGGCATACACGAGAAGGGCGGCAGTGAAAAAGAAGATTATATGCGATTGCTGAGGGTACTGTCGGATATTGAGAATACCTGCTCTCTTGAGATAGATGATTTCATAGAGCAGATGGAGCTTGCAGGGATCTACTTCCGTGACAGAACTGATATTTTCATTATTACTGCGTATATTGATGTGAGAATGCTCGATTTCGCATCACTTATGCGCAGGAGAGGGAAGAACGTCATTTTTTACTGCAATGACGATTCTGTGAATGACAGCCGCATCATAAGAGTTGGACGAGTGAACAGATATTATTTTATGAATGAGTGACGCGCATGGACGGAGGTGATACCGTATGAAAGGGACGCTGCTGAAGATCGTTTCGACCATAGCATTTGCGGCTGTGGTATTTCCGTTCATATTCAGCATAGATGTAAACAGCTATGTCAATATAAATTTTCTGCGGATACTCTATTACTACGGTATCGGCGCAGTTATCGCATTTATAGGATATCTCGGTTCAGAACTGTCAAAAACGCATAAGAAGCTGAAAATTCCGGTAAGGATATTCGGGCTGCTGACATTCGGTGCCGGATTCATGTCACTTCTGATCGGCGGAGACGGCTTGACGGTATTTGCGCTCGGTGCAATGTCGGTATTTATGTTCTTTCTCGGAGAACGATTCGGTTACAAGAATTTTGCGGATATGTTCCCTTTGACGGCATTTGCCGCATATATAGTGCTTGCGATCGCGTGCTACATTTTTGCGGCAGTCTCGGCAAGTGAGAGCGGACTTGACGCTGCACCTGAAATAATAATCATAGCCTTTGCAATAGAATTTATCGCAGCGGCGCTTCTTGTGAACCAGAGCGGCATTTACGACCGTGCAAATATGCGCAAGGAGACAAAGACCACCATTCCGAAAGGGCTTTCGGCTTATAACGCGGCGCTGGTGCTGGGATTTACGATAACGGGACTGTCGCTGTGCATATTCAGAAAGCAGATAGCGTGGTTTTTGCAGCAATGTGTCATTGTGATAATGAAGGCTGTATTTGCGCTTTCTCAGCTTTTTCATTCCGAGAGAATGCAGATAGAGCCGGGTGAGCCCGGTGAAGCCTCGCTTATGGGCTATGAACAGACGAGGATAGGATATATCATACAGGCGCTGGGAATAATCACGATAGTTGTGCTTATCATCGTGTTCAGGCACAGGATATTTGCTGCGATAAAGGCTTTTTTCGCAAAGCTCGGTTCGATATTCAGCGGACGCCCGGAAGAATCCGACAGACCGGATTTCACAGATGTTTTTGAGTCATATACGTGGAGTTCACGAAATATAAAAAAGTCTGATAATATCTATGCCGTCCGCAGAAAATACAATTCGGAGAGCGATCCTGCAAAGAAGTACAGGCTGGGTTATCGTATCCTGCTGTTTCGTATAAAGGCTGTGAATCAGCGTCTCACGCCATCGGATACTACCTCTGTGCAGGCTGAACGCGGCGCGGAAAGGTTCGGGGAAGACGAAATGGAACGTACTGTTTCAGTATATGACAGTGTGAGATACGGAACAGCTGTTCCGGACAGCACACAGCTCTCTCAGCTCAAAGATCTCGTTGATAAACAATAGTGAACCTCTAAAAACCCATTTGAGAGAAAACGAGTCATCCGCGTCGAATATTTCGTCAAGTCTCCTCACCTTGCGTGGTCTCCCCGGCAGCGGGGAGGTGTCGAGCTTGCGAGACAGAGGGGCT
>CAMOKN010000239.1 GCA_946617595.1 uncultured Clostridia bacterium | reverse complement strand
GATAACGCTTTATCAAGGGCAAGAAAAAAGCTACGTGAGCTTTTATTATGACTGTTCGGCAGCCCGGAGCTGTCAGGAAGACGCGGTGCGATACCGCAAACGGTCAATTATATTTTTAGGCGAGGTATATCGTATGTACACAGACAAGACGCTTGTATGCAAGGACTGCGGAAATGAATTCATCTTCACAGCAGGTGAGCAGGAATTCTACGCAGAAAAAGGTTTCACAAATGAGCCGCAGCGCTGCAAGCCGTGCAGAGATGCAAAGAAGAATGCTTCAAAGAACAGAGAAATGTTCACCGCTATTTGCGCAAGCTGCGGAAAAGAAGCAACCGTTCCGTTCAAACCGCATGATGACAGACCCGTTTATTGCAGTGAGTGCTTTGCTAAGCAGAGAGGTGAATGATCCGCGGTTTCATTGATCTGTAAGATATACTCCGCTTTTGCTCAGTTGTTCAAGCATACCAATGAATTTCTCAGATGCACACAAAAACTCCCGAAAAGATCGGGAGTTTTTTGTTTGTTCAGAAACCGCAGATGCTTCCGCCCCACTCAACTACAGTGAAGCCATTTCTGTCCGGTGCTTCCTCAAGCTCCTGCTCAGGGATATCAACATACTCTTCGCTGGGCGTAAATACCATATAGACACGTATCACAGTATCGGGTGACGGAGAGATCTCAAGCTTCGCATTTTCGGTATAGTCGGTTCCGGCAAATGTAATGATATTATAAGGATTTTTGCGCATCGCAGGCAGCCAGAATCCGAGAAACTCGGAAGTCTCCTTCTCGTTCAATCCGAGATACGAAAGCTTCTCGCGCAGGAACCTTTCTGTGTCCGCACCGCTCACACAGAATCCCCTGCTCGTATCGAGTGAAAAATCCTTCTCACCTTCCCAGAACAGATAGGGGTATTCCCTGCCCCCGTGAATGAGAGTGCCGTCGGGATACGCGGTAACAGTCCAGCCGTCCCGGTATTCAGGGTCGGTAACAGTAAGTCTGCCGTTCAGATCTACGCAGACACTTACCTGAGTCGGGTTCTCGGGATATAGATAAATGACGGGCTTGTAGCAGACATCGGGTTCAAGCTGAAAATCGCTGTAAGAGATAGAAGAAGGAATTACACGGTAGTCAAGATCGACAGTCTGATACATTTCGGAATACGAAACCTCTATGCGGTCGCCGACGCACAGATCACTGTATTCGGAGGGATCGCATACAACATAGTATTTTCCGGGCAAAGGGTAAACATTATAGCATACAAATCCGTCGGGCGTGATCTCGCTTATATCGAGCGTTACCGAGCCGTTTTTGTTAATAAGCGCATCTTCACCGTCTTTTGCCGTAAAGTATGTTACCTCAAACGGCGCATAAACTGTTTCTCCGCCTATGTACTTTACTACACGGTAATTTCCGGCGGTTACAGGCTCTGCGTACATATCGTCCCTGAGACTGATACCGAGAACCACATTGCTCCTGCTGCTCAGCTCATAAGCGATCGCTATCCATGGCATTTCTTCCGCAAACGGGAATTTTTCCCACTCACCGTCCGCATACTTTTCGAGCTCGTACTCAGCACCTGTCCAGAACCCGACACTCTTATCCTCGCCGATATATTCTATCTGCATAGTGATATTGTCGGTATTTTCGGTTATAACGTCACCGTCATGTATAATGGAAACTTTTATATCTTCATCTGTCAGCTTTCTGTCAAAAACAGTCGGACCTTCCGGTTCAGTGGTAGTAATATCCTCTGCTTTTGTATCGGCATAAGTCACCTCGGTCGTAAAAGCCGAAGTTTCTGCAAAAGTTGTTTGCATCGCAGAAGTCGTAGTTTCTGCATAAGTCGTCGTTTCCGCCGCAGTCGTAGTTTCAGCGGAAGATTCTGTAGTAGTCTTTACAGAAGAAGTCGTTGAAGTCTGTGCGGAAGAAGCTGATGTTGTCTTTTCCGCGTCAGAAGATGCTGTCGTATGTTCTGCGGAAGATGACGATGCACCGCTGTTTGCGGGAGCTGTTTCAGAGGATCTGCACGCAGCTGTGGATATTATCATAGCGGCAGCACATATAATTGAAAGTGTTCTTTTTATGTTCATATTGATTCTCCTTTCTCAGTGGATCAATGCTCATCATATATAACACTTCGCTCAGAAGAAAAAGGTTGCAAAAAAAGCCTGAAACCGAACTTCGGCTGCCGGGAAAAGTTTTTACGCACAGACGGATACCGCAAAAATATTCATTAAGATATTCCCTCTGGCTGAACATAAACAGATAAAAAATAACAAAATAGAATAACAGAGGACTTTTACCATGAACATACTGAATTTTTAAAAAAGAAAGCAGTATCGCTGTGCGACGGAAAAAGATCAGAGTTCGATATCGAATGTGACTGTATTGTTGACTGTATCGAGTGCGGTCTGGGCTTTTGCAAGCACATCGGATACTTCTGCGTAATCCTTTTCTACGGTCGGTATATCATAATTCGCGTAGCGGTAATCTATGATGTTTGAGGATTTTCCGTACTGCTGAGCCTCGCGTGCCTTCGGGAGAACATTTTTCATGCTGCCGAGCTTATCACGTTTTTTCGAGAGCTGAGGGAGATATATCAGCATCTGATCTATGGTCATATCAAATCCGGGAATAACATAGGTGCAGTTGAAAACATTTATCGAGTGTTTAAGCTTTCTGATCCTGTTTTCAAGATCGGTGAGCTTATCCTGTGTGGCGCGGTAATCATAGACGGGACGAACGCTTTCAACGTCCTCCCCTACCGCTGCGAGAAACTCACGGCTCATTGACTCATTTGAAAGGATCCCGTTCATTTCATCTTCATATTTACGCAGGATCTTTGATGCCTGTGCAGATGTTACTTTCATAAAAAATACCTCCTGTGAAAAAAATACCGTATAGAGATCTCTATACGGTATCCAAATATGGAGCGGATTACGAGGCTCGAACTCGCTACCTCCACCTTGGCAAGGTGGCGCTCTACCAGATGAGCTAAATCCGCATTCTCCGGAACAGTATTCCGGAGTTGGTGCTTCCGGTCGGAATCGAACCAACGACACGGGGATTTTCAGTCCCCTGCTCTACCAACTGAGCTACAGAAGCATTTCCGGCGGAATATCCGCCG